>JABJDN010000144.1 GCA_018665385.1 Phycisphaerae bacterium
CTGCAACCAAAAGCGTATTCCAATAATTTTCGTCAATGACACAACTGGCTTTATGGTTGGTCGAGATAGCGAGCAAGCGGGCATCATTCGCAGTGGCGCAAAAATGGTAAACGCCATGAGCAATTGCATTGTTCCAAAAATTAGTTTGATTGCTGGGAGCAGCTACGGTGCCGGCCATTATGCAATGTGCGGTCGCGCGTTTGATCCGTTCCTTACACTTGCATGGCCTAACGCCAAATATGCTGTCATGGGCGGTTCCGCGGCAGCACATACTCTTCTACAGATTGACCTTGCAGCTAGAAAACGCAGGGGCGAAGAAGTGGATCATGAAGAACGCGAACAGTTACTTGCTGCTATTACTGCAAGCTACACTGAGCAACAAGATATTCTGTACGGCGCAGCAAGGGGCTGGATTGATCGCATGATTGAGCCAGAAAAAACACGCGTAGAATTAATCGAAGCACTTTCCATCGCTTCCACATTTGAAATGCCCAGCGAATACAAAACCGGTGTTCTGCAAACATGAGTATCTCCCTTCAGGGAAAAACAATATTGATTACTGGCGCGAGTAGCGGTATTGGTGCTGCAACAGCGCGAGCGTGCACAGATGCTGGAATGAATTGCATTATTACTGCAAGACGCGAAGATCGTTTGTTGCAACTTGCAAAAGAACTTGGAGATACATGCATACCGATTGCAGGAGATGTTACGGAGCCAGGATTTAATGCGCACCTCATAGATCAGTCGAACAATATATACGCTGTGTTTGCGAATGCTGGTCATGGACTCGATCAACGACTTATTGAATTTGATGCGGAACAATTCAAACAACTGTTTGACCTGAATGTGTTTGCTGCTGTAGAGCTTGCCTCATTAGCCGCAACACAAATGGTCAATAAAAAAGAAGGGCATATTTTGTTATGTACAAGTTGTCTTTCTAAATTTTCTGTGCCGCAAAACTCAGCATACTGCGGTAGCAAAGCAGCCCTTGAAGCGATTGCAAAGTCAATTCGAATAGAGTTAAGAAAGAGCAAGGTCTGCGTAAGCACAGTGCACCCAATCGGCACAACAACAGAATTCTTTCTAGAGAGCGCCTCTCGAAGTGGCAAGGACTCATCTGAGTTCGAAAAAAATACGCCAGCGTGGCTCATGCAGTCGCCAGAAAAAGTTGCAGATGCAGTGTTGAAATGCTTACTAAAACCAAAACCAGAAGTGTGGACAAGTTTCACTATGCGTCTGATAAGTACGCTTTTTTCTGCGTTTCCTAGGTTTGCAGGTCTGTTTACACGCTAAATTTTTGACTTCAAGAGCAATAGGGATGGCTGGGGCGAATGCTGGCCTGTGCAAGCACCGTTTAACACAAGTTATTTTAAATAAGGACGAACATCAATCGACCACTCTTTTGGGTTAGGCAACTCCATGTTTAAGAGTTGAGCCTCTTCTACGGTCAATACATTCAATGATACGTTTGTTAAACGACTTATTCGTATTGTGCCGTCAGTTTCTATTGTTTGCACGCCAACGGGCAACCAAGTTACTGGGTCGTAAAACAAATCTATAGACTTCCACTCGTCTTTTGTTTTAGGCGTGAGGCGCAACCCAATGACATTGTCATTGAGCTTAGATAATGAACCGTGTTCAGGGATATCGGTTTTCACTACATTAAATTTTGCAAGAATAGATTCCCTTGTTTGCGCAATAGGCAACGGTATTGGCCCGCTTCCAAGTTCAAATGGGTCGATGCCCTCCTGACCTGGGGCGACTAGTTCTCGCTTAATAAATTGTTTTTTCCCATGATCAATTTCAGCCATCCATCGACCTGAAAAAATGTAATGTTTGGTACTTGTTTCTTTGCGTCTGCCAATAATGAGCGTATCAAAAAGGATTGCGGCTTCCCTCTTGGAATCTTCGTCCATACGGAAGAGGACTTTGCCAGTACGGATTTCCCGACGATTCAGAATTGGGTCTGTTTTTGTGTATGCAACAGTTGCAGTGACTGACGATACATCTGCATTTTCAACATTGTTGAGAATGTCGTCGACCGTCAAAGTCGTTGGTACAAAGCAAGGCGAGAGCGCTGTACTACATACGGCGATTAACAAATGAGTCAACATGAGACTAACTCGTCAACTAATTGTTGCAATTTCTGACGAGAGCCTTGTAACTCTGCATCGTTTTCTGTGAGCAATAAAACGCGTTGGACTTTTTCTACAAATCCTCTTCGCTTATCCTCTTGTATGTCCGAAAAATTATCGTATACATCAGCAAGTTTGATGAGTCGACCTTGCCAAGGTCCTTCAGCAAGTTGTTTGTCGTATTCAATTTCTCGAATTGTTTCTTCAAGGCGCATATCTTTTGTCATGACCGCAACGTAATCGGCTACATTTCTGCCAAATTGCTCAAGGATGTCGTCGTAATCTACATCGCAATCTTCAATTGTGTCGTGCAAAAGTGCTGCGGCAAGGACTTCGGAGTTATCGAAACCAAAAATGATATCCACAGTCATCGCCACACGAAAACAATGCGAGACATATGGGGTGCCGTCGTTTCTGGTTTGATGTGCGTGTGCGTTGGATGCAAATGCAGACGCTTCTTGCCACAGTGAATTGCTCATATAGTTTGACCTCTTTGAACCAACGCCACTGCATGCACTTCAATTGCACCTTCTTTGTTTGTCCCCTCGTGCGTCTTCCCTTTAATGTTCACAGGAGCGCCAATCAACGTAACGAGTGAGTTGCAGATGCTCTCGCGAGCAGGAGCAATTTTAGGAGTATCGCACAGCACCGTAACATCTACGTTGCAAATTGCCCAGCCACCCTCGCTTGCGCGATTAACTGCTTCCATAATGAAATCTCGTGAATTTCTGTCTTTGTTTTCAGAATCTGTGTCCGGAAATAGCGTACCCAAGTCAAGTGAACCGACTGCGCTCAAAATTGCATCAGCAACAGCATGCAGCACTGCATCGCCATCGCTATGTGCAATTGGACCGACATCGCAGGCAACATGCACTCCGCCGATGACCATATCCTTGCCACCGTCTTCGGGCCCGCCTAGCCTGTGCAGGTCGTATCCATGTCCAATTCGAATATCCATACCTCTTATTGTACCCCCCTTAACTGTTTTGCCGATGTACCATAACGATATGAACATTATTCAATTCACTACGATTACCATTCTTGTTGGTGCAAGCGCAAGCTGCAAAATGTACGCCCCTGGCGGGAATCCGTTTTTTAACGGCCCTGAAAGTGCTGCTACGTACCAGTCAACCGAAGAAATGCCTAAAACTATTGTGCTCACTGATACTAGAAGCGGTGAACGGTTGTTTGTTATGGAAATTCCAGTTGGGAAGAAGCTTGTCATTGATTTCATCAAGGATTCCGGCGATAACAACGTTTTAACGCCTGATTTGATGATGTGGGAAGTCTTCCCTAACAATGTGAATTACGGACCTTTATCAAACTCGATGACAGTGCCTAACGGTTGGTCACGCAAACTTGATGTAACATTTCGGAATTCAAGCGAATACTCGAATCCAATCACAGATCGGCCATTACGTGTTGACGAAGTCAACGATCAACCCGATTGGTGGACAGTTGACGGCGGTGAGATTGACACTACCGACCCTTCAAATGGCTACGACAACTGAAGCCGTTCATTCGCGCAAATCTGAAATAACACCTCCTAAGGCGCTATTTGATGATTTGCCTTTGTGCTGTTTCTGATCTGCGCTTGCAAACGCTTCTGCAACTTCAGTGCTCCTGCCCTCTTGAAACGCTTCATGCACATAGGTAATAGCTGCATTCATTGTCTCTTCTCGGTAGAGAGTGCCAGTCTCCCCAAACAGAAATCCAGTGAACATGCCAACCAGCAACAATGCCAGCGCCCAAAGCCAGATGAGCACTGTCTTCTTTAATGCAACACCTTTCAAAAGGATGTTTCCAAGAAAACCCAAAATGCAGAGCGGAACAAGCGTAAGTATTGACATCATTCCATCTTATCCTCAGAAGGCCAACGTTGGAGTTATACTAATGCTATGACTACTGCACAACAACACGATACAGATGCCGTATCGCTTTCTGGGTACATCATTGACCCCCTGTACAACCCGAAAAACGGCGATATTGACCCTAATATAGGCCTTCCCGGCCAATTTCCGTATACTCGAGGGGTGCATGAAACAATGTACCGTTCTCGATTATGGACGATGCGGCAGTTCGCTGGTTTCGGCTCTGCTGAAGATACGAATGCCCGCTTCAAATACTTGCTTAAAAACGCAAAAGGCACAAAAACGAATACTGGCCTTTCCACTGCATTTGACCTTCCAACACTCATGGGGCGGGACAGTAACGATCCACTCTCAGCAGGCGAAGTTGGACGTTGCGGCGTGGCAATCGACACTATTGATGACATGCACCGCTTGTACGATGACATTCCGATTGGGGAGGTGACTGTAAGCCAAACTATTAATGGCCCAGCGTGCGTGATTTGGGCAATGTACCTTGCTATGGCAAAGGAAAGAAACATTGATTGGGATACGCTCGGCGGCACCCTTCAGAACGATATTTTGAAAGAATTCCATTCCCAGAATGAATTCATCTATCCGCCAGAAGCATCGGTGAAACTTGTCGTTGATACCATCGAGTTCGCCACAAACAACACAAAACGTTGGAACAGTATTTCAATTAGTGGGTACCACATACGCGAGGCAGGCTCAACAGCAACACAAGAACTTGCTTTCACACTTCGCGATGGCATGGAATATGTCGAAGCATGTATTGCGCGTGGACTTGATGTTGACTCATTTGCACCACGACTTTCATTCTTCTTTAATAGCCACAATGAATTTTTCGAAGAAATTTGTAAACTTCGTGCTGCTCGTCGAATTTGGGCACACGCAATGCGCGACAGATATGGTGCAAAAAACGAACGCTCTTGGCTCATGCGTACCCATGTTCAAACAGCTGGTTGCACTCTTACAGAACAACAACCACTGAACAACATTGTTCGAGTTGCATTTCAAGCGATGGCTGGTGTACTTGGTGGATGCCAAAGTTTACACACCGATTCAATGGATGAAACACTCGGGCTTCCAACGGAAACTGCTGTTCGTGTTGCGCTTCGAACGCAACAAGTTCTTGCGCACGAAACTGGCGTACATCGTACAGTTGACCCACTCGCTGGCAGTTACTACGTAGAATCGCTCACCGACCAAATGGAAAGCGATGCCAACGACATTATTCTAGAAATTGATGGGCTTGGCGGCGTAGTTGATGGTATACATAAAGGGTACTTTCGCCGTTCAATCGCTGAAGCTTCTTACCGCTTTGGTCAAGAGATGGAAGCTGGCGACCGTATTATCGTCGGCGTGAATGCATACCCAGAAGGCAACGAAGACGCACAAGTAGAACTCTTGCAAATTCCGCATACAGTTGAAACAATTCAATGCGAACGACTTGAGATATTTCTTAAGGATCGCGACGACGACGCTGCAACGAGCGCACTTGAGGCTATTCGCAATGCTGCTCGTACCGATGAGAACGTCATGCCGAGCCTTGTTGAAGCATCGCTTGCAAGATGCACACTCGGCGAGATGGTACAAGCAATGGCTGATGTTTTTGGTAGATACAGTGGTGGACCTGAGTGGTAAACCACATGGGATTCCAAGCACCAAAAGGCACAAGAGATCTTTTCCCTCCAGAAATGGCGACGCTTCGACGTATTGAATCTGCATGGAGAAACGCTTCTGTGAATGCGGGCTTCGATGAAATTGAAGGACCTACATTCGAACACCTTGATTTGTATACCGTTAAAAGCGGCGAAGGTATTGTGAGTGAATTGTTTAGTTTCAAGCGAGCAGGCGGTGATGTTGATTATGCACTACGCCCAGAGTTCACCCCGACACTTGCGCGTATGGCTGCAGCAAAAGGTCGTTCGCTGTCACTGCCTACAAAATGGTTTGCAATTCCAAGCCACTTCAGAGCAGAAAGACCCCAGCGAGGGCGCCTACGCGAATTCAAACAATGGAACGTTGATTTGCTTGGTATTGATAATCCGTCTGCAGACGCTGAAGTTATTGCCACTGCCGTTCATGCTCTTGCAAACTTAGGTCTCACACACGAAGATGTTGTGGTACGCATTAGTCACCGCGAAGTTGTTGTAAGCATGCTTACAAAAGCAGGCATTACACCTGACAAACTCGACATTGCACTTACGCTGTTAGATAAGCGTGAAAAAATGTCTCCTGCAGTATTCGCAGAAAAACTTGCTGAACATGATTTAGATGCCCACGCTTTTTCACAGTTTGATAGCGAAATCTCTATCGAACATGCAGAGCTAACCGCTTTGCAAAAAGAACTCAAGGCATGGGGCATTGCTGAGTGGTGCACGTTTGATTTCAATATTGTTCGCGGTCTTGCCTATTACACTGGTATTGTGTTTGAAATACATGAACGCTCTGGGGCAGAACGTGCCATCGCAGGCGGTGGACGATACAACAAACTTGTCGAAATGTTTGGCGGCCCTGAAGTTCCAGCAGCTGGATTCGGAATGGGAGACGTAGTCCTTTCGCTTGTACTGAAAGACAAGGGCTTGCTCGGTGATGGCGAAGAACTGCTGCCGACTCCTGATGTATTTGTAGTGAGCGCATGCGACGAAGGCGACGAACTGATTGCATCAACCATTGCGACACTTCGTAGCAATGGTATTCATGCTCGGCGCTCGTACAAAACAACACGCAACGTTGGAAAACTTCTAACGGAAGCTGCAAAAGTAAAAGCAACTTTCACAGTTATTCTTGGTCAAGAACTTGAACGAGATTGCATCGTAATTAAAAACATGGAGAGTGGCGAGCAAGTTGAATTGCAACGCGATCAAATGCTCGTACACATAACTCCGTAAATGGCAAGACGCATTCTTATCGTCACGGCAGTACAAGCAGAAGCGGATGCTATAGGTAAGCCAAAGGGAACGCTTGTTATTGCAGGGGGAATTGGTAGAACCAACGCTGCGGCTGCTACAACCGCTGCAATACTTTCAGACGGACCGTTCACTTGGGTCATAAGCGCTGGTATTGCTGGTGCATTGCCTAATAGTGGGCTTTCCTTAGGCAGTACAGTTGTTGCCTCTGCTTGCGTATACGCAGAAGAAGGCTTGGTTACACCAGACGGTTTTCAAGACATGAAACAAATGGGGTTTTCACTAGGCAACTTTGAAGGGAACAATGTCCCAGTCGACCCATGGATGCTTGAACGGTGCAATACGCTTGGCATAGTTGGCCCAATCGCTACTGTTGCGACATGCAGTGGCACAGATGAGCAAGCGGATACAGTGAAGGAAAGAACTGGCTGTATATGCGAAGCGATGGAAGGTGCAGCGGTAGTGCACGCTGCCATGAGGGTTGGAGCGCCGGCTATTGAATTGCGGACTATTTCAAATACAACGGGCAATCGAGAGCAACAAGAGTGGAACATTTCACTTGCACTCGAAAACCTAGGTGCAACAGTTCGTAATGCAATTCCTTCTCTATGCGGCTAAACAGAAGTAGTAACATCCAACTCAAGGAAACCCCAATAAGAAAGTGAAGGAAATTATGGACTGGATTTCAATTATCATACTAGTGCTTTTTGTGTTGTACGCTTCTATTTGCGTGCTCATTACACTTGTTGGATTGCCGGGCACTTGGCTCATGGTTGGCGGCGCAATTGTCGTTACAGCATGCAACCCACTTTGGAATGAAACATCAATTTGGGGCTGGGTTACAATCGGTATTGTCCTAGGTCTTGCTGTGTGTGGAGAAATATTTGAAACTGCAGCAGCTGGGCTGGGCTCCAAAGCTGGAGGTGGCACAAAACGAGGAATGGTAGGCGCTATTGTAGGCAGTATGATTGGCGCGCTCGCCCTCACGTTCTTTATACCAATACCATTAGTTGGGACGCTCATAGGTGCAATTGCTGGGGCGTTCGCTGGAGCATTGCTCGGCGAACTTTCGCATACAGAAATTGCAACAAAAAGTGAACTTGCAAAATCAGCAACAGGCGCAGCGGTTGGCAGAGTACTCGGTATTCTTGGCAAAACCGGCGTCGCTGCTGTTTGCTGGTGCGTGCTTTTTATAACACCATTTGTGTAAGCAGCGGGCCTGATTTCTGGTTTGGTCAACAAGAACCGAGCTAACAGTGTTTCAACCTGATGATTCCTGATTCGATGTAACGAATCAAAAAGACATAAGACTCTTGAACTGCCCACTTGTGGACCAGAACCCTTAAGCAGTTAAACGAAGAATTTCGTTCACAGTGGTTAGTCCATTTGCTACTTTAGAAAATCCATCGTGACGTAAATTTTTCATGCCGCGCTCATAGGCTAAATTCCGAAACGAAGTAATTGTTGGGTTTGCTGCAATCGCGTCCCGCAATTCATCATCCATGATGAGGAGTTCGTAGACGCCAAGCCGGCCTGAGTAACCACTTCCTCTACAAGAAGCACAACCAACAGCTGAGGGTATTTTATCGCATGCAAACGTACCTAAAAGAGCAAGTTCTTTTTCAGTAGGTTCCTGAAACTCAACACACTTCGTGCAAACACGACGTGCAAGGCGTTGCGCAAGAACTCCATTTACAGCAGAAGCCACAAGGAATGGTTCAATGCCAATATTTATAAGGCGCGTCAACGAGCTTGGAGCATCATTCGTGTGCAGTGTCGACAAGACCAAGTGACCAGTCATCGCTGCTTGAATCGCAACGTTTGCAGTTTCCATATCGCGGATTTCACCAAGCAATACAACATCTGGGTCTTGCCGTAACAATGCGCGTAACGCACGAGAAAACGTCATGTCAATTTTGTCATGCACTTGAATTTGTGTAACGCCTGACAACTCATACTCCACTGGATCTTCTACAGTAGAAATATTTAGTCGTTTTCTATCCATCTCTTGCAAGGACGAATACAACGTTGTGGTTTTACCGCAACCGGTAGGTCCAGTGACCAAAATAATTCCGTGAGGAGAGTCTATCTCTTCTTTCCATGCTTTCAATGCTTCATCTTGAAAACCAAGCTCATTCAAACCAATTCGAATATTGCGGTCATCAAGTAAACGAAGTACTACTTTTTCGCCTTTTGGCGTCGGTACAGTCGACAAACGTAAATCAAGTTGCCTTCCCATCACAGTTGCACGAATGCGGCCATCTTGAGGGATACGGCGCTCAGCAATATCAAGGTTTGCAAGAATTTTTAAGCGGCTTACAATTGCACTGTGCATAGATTTTGGCGACTCCATCAAACTATGGAGTACGCCATCAATTCTGAATCGAATGTGCGAACAGTCATCTCCTGCTTCAAAATGGATGTCAGATGCATCCTCACGAGCTGCTTTGGTAATCATTTCTCCAACAATGCGAACAACTGGTGACGAGTCTGCATCGGTTGCTTCTTCCTGCATATCGCTCGATACCTGGTCTTCGCATACACCGAATTCAGCTTCGTCAAGAAGGTCCGCCATTGGAGCAGATTTGGGTTCCTCAGATTGCAGTTGTTCCAATAGGCTTTGTAAATCTCTACTAGTGGTTAGAAGTTGACCTAATGGTTCAGACACTTCCCTTCGCACATCATCTGTCAAAAATAACTCGTCGACTGTTGACGAAGTAATATACGCCTTCTCATCAATTCGAACGGGCAATACACCGTGTTCAGTACACCAGCCTAGACCAAGTTTTTCGACAAGGTCATGTGCAATGTGCTCGACAGTTAGCTTGGCAAACAACAAACCAGATACATTCGCAATAGCTTTTTGTACAGCCTCTTCTTCTACGCCAGCATCAACCAAGACAGAGGCAAGCGAACGGCCCCTCGATTGTTTTTGCAATCTAGTAACTAATTGCAATTTTTCTTCACCAAGTTGATTTTGTTCTTGCAACAAATCAAGTAGTTTTTCAGAGTACGTTTTACTCTTTATAGTTTTAGTTGTACTTAGATGTTTCATGGAGTACGGTTTCCGTGCGCTAAAGTTGTCTCGCTTGCAAGATAAATTGTGCGAGTGGTGTCGCCGTTTTCGTCGCCTTCGGCGAGTTGAAATACAGCAAAGGTAGTGCCGAGTTCAATGAGATCAAGTAATATTTCACCACCACGCATGGCTATAGTGTCGCCTTCTCTATAGATATTCCCATTTATGTTCGCCAACGTTATTCGCCCTGTCATTACAGATTGCAAAGATAAGTTGTCGGCTGCATAGTTTGCAGCAGCAATAAACTGTGCCCTGCTGGCATCTTGGGCAATGAGTTCATGTTCAACAATTACAGGCGCACTGCCAAACGCGTGCATTTCGACTAGTTCTTCTTGCCACCCTGCAGGGTCTTGTAAGAATTTTTTGGTTGCACTATTTGCAGATACTGACCAGTCTTGCACATCTTGTGCAGATTGTTCAATGTTTTCAGTTGTGCAGATTTGTGCCACGAGTGATGCCTCGCTCATCGCACTCGCTGATGCAGGAACAAATACTCGCATCACTGCGAGTTCGACGCAGACTACAACTGTTGCTGCTGAAACAAATACGGTTGCGGGATCATATTTTTGTATAAGTTGTTGAACGAATTGCATTATGAGCCTCCTCCATTTGCGAACAACAGGTGCACAATGAACCGCGCTTCGACTAAATCATCTTTTACTTTATGAATATTCATTCTATCCACGCGAGTAATTCGATCCATTTGCTCAAGGTGTTGCAATAGTATGTATACGCTTTCGAAGGTACCACTTACGTTGACATCAACAGGTAAAATTCCAAACTCGCCTTCTATGCGTTGGCCAGAAGTAGTTACCGATCGAACAAGCAAACCAGCATCTCGCGCAGCAACTGAAGTTGATTCTAGCCACTGCTCTGCATCTGGCTGGGAAGGAATTCGCGTACGCGCTTCGGCAGTAGCACTCTCTAACATTTTTGTAAGAGCTCGTAGTTCGCGATATTGTGCGTTGACTTCTTTGTAATGTTCAAGGAGCGTCGTTCTATTTCGTATTTCGTCAGCAACTCCATGAATTGCATTGTTCATCGGGTTGTACGCAACAGCCCATGCTGACATTGGGACTGCAATGAGCAGCCCAACAAGTGCAAGATATTTGCTTGGTATATTCAATGGGTTTCCTCCATTGCAAGTGTAATTTCTTGACGAACTTCAAGTTGTATAGAGAAGTTACGCTTCGAGGTATCCCGCTCTTGTTGCGAGTACATCAACGCAATATTGTCAAATCTACCTGAAGCAGATAATGAATCGATGTAGGCTGAAACACTCGCGTCACTAGAAGCCATGCCAAGAAGAGTGAGCAGTTCGGTTATCACTTTTTGGTCTTCGTTTTCTACACGCATCCTGGTTTCAAGCCGAATATCGTGTAGCACTGAATCAGATGGTAACGACTGGGTCACTTCCCACAAAATGAGCGATCGAGGTGTATTCGCAATGTATTGTTCAATTACTGCCGATTCTTCGACAGAGTCTTTCATCTCTTTCTGCGCGCGAACAAATGCAATGACCCGCGTTTCTGCGTCTTCCCATCGAGTTGACACGCTTTCTCTGTTTTGAAGAAGGCCACGCCAGCCGTTCAATGAACTTGCAAAGGCGGCGGCTGTTGCGATAGAGACTATCGCAACTAATACGAACCCCATCTTCATGACGCGTTGGTCTTCGTGCTTAGTGTGGTAGGACGGTGGTAAAAAATCATCAAATGGATGCTTCATGCTGCCTCCTTTGCATACCGCAAGCACATGCCCGCAGTTGTTGTCCACGCAGGACCGCCTGCAAGGTCAGAAGCGCCGGCAATCCACGCTGATGGGTCTGCGACGAATCCTTCTAAACCTAAAACCGTAGCAATTGCCGCGCAACGATCTGTATCGTTTGCCCCACGTCCTGTGAAGATTACGCGGTCAACTGCACGGTCTGGGAAAAGCGCATCGTGGTGCCGTAAGCACCGTTCCAACTCACCTAAAATGAGCGCCTCAACCCCTTGACTGTTGTTTGGTATTTCATACAAACCACGTGGTTTTGAATCTTCCCGCCGCTCAAATTCACCACTGTTTGCAGAAGAAATAGGGAGTAACGCTGGCTCTTGTGCCACCTCTGGTTCCCAAACTTCGTTTACTTGGTCAGTGCATGATTCAATTCGATGTGCGAATACACAATTTGCGCCATGTGCGATCATAACAAGAGATGAACTTTCGTCCATATCAATAAGCATGGAAGTAATTTTTTCGTCACCATCTCGGCGATACAATTTATCGAAAGCACGAATGGACGCATACAGTGGCACAGTAACTGCACGAACTGTAGCACCTGCAGATTCTAAATTTTCAACAATGCGCTGCGACTCGATTCTATTCACACCGACGCAAAGCAACTCTTGCTTCGCAGTAGTATTTGTGCCCGTTGTTTTTACGCACACATTGCGTATTTCTGCATGTTGCCAGCGAGCGTCTATTTTCGTAAGTTCACTTTGAATAGCATCGTCGTCAGCGTCTATTGCAACGCGAATATGTTGGATAAGTACATCTGTTGAAGGTAAGCAAACAACGCATTCTTTGCCTTTAAACGAAGCAAACGCTTCTGCAATTCCTGCATAGTCGCCAGCAGCAACCTCAACTGCGCTTTGAATATCTAACTCGCGTTTGCTCTTAAGTTGCATCAGCCGAATACCGTCACTGCCAAATTGCACTGCAATTGGTGGTGGCGAAAATGAACGCGTTAGCCATGTAGTAGTTCCCATGGAACCCAACTTCGGCACTTCAAAGAGCACTCTCAAGGGTGTACAGGTCGTGAAGATTGGTGTGTGCGGTTTGGCATGAATACATGCCTGCACAATGCGACTACCTGATAAATTGGAACCGGTGAAACTCGGGTATAAGCGGCGGCGGTAACCAATACACGCCCCAGGCTTTTCCAATAAGAAGGTCTCGGTGAACCGTAAATGGCGAATCGTCAATTTGTGCCGCCACATACGCGTCAGGATTACCCCAAAGGCGACCATCGAGAGAATAGACGCTGTTATCGCCTGCCATGAGAAATTGGTCTTCACCAAGAACGGCTAGTTTATCTGGATGTGTGCCGTATGCAGGAGTGCCTGCACGCACAAGATCTTCGTTCCCAACTTTTGTTGGGTTCTTTGTTGCACTGCTCCGCAACTTGTCGCTTCTATAATACAAGTCGTGATCAACCTGCAGTCGCGAAAGCACGAATGGTGAGCCATGGAAATGCCATTCTAAAGTAGCAGCACGACCACCTTGCCCTGCTAGGTCTTCAACAGGAATTGAGTCATCAGAATTCGTTGCTAATCGAAGCCGTTCTTCTGGAGTAAATGAATAGAGCAGTTCAGCCACTTTATCGCCTTGTACGTAGAGCCCCATTGCTTGGTCAGCATGCCAACACTCCAATCGAATTGGCTTGCCTGCATATATCTCATCTATAGCACCGTGAACTTCTTGCACAAGTTCTCCTCTGAGTGTTTTCATCGAAAGCGTTGCGGTACTCCCCTCGATGCTCCAAGTAAACCGATGCTGCAATGTGCCGAGCGTAAACCCTGCTGTAAGCGATGAGTCTTCTGGGGTAAGCGTTGCAGAAACGCGAATATCGGCCAATGGCTGACTTCGCATACTTGGCATCAACATATTGTATGGAAGCCAATCGTCAATCAATATCTTATTTTGGTCCCATGCTAGAACTGTAGGGTCTGCTGATGTGCAAAACCACGTTCTATCTTTCACTGCCCACTTTGCTGTTGGCTTCGCGATCCATGGCGAACCACGCCACGGCCTTGAAAGCGCTAACGTATCAATTGGAATAGCATCGGTATCGGAAACAGGTCGCCAAAGCGAACGCTGGATGCTATCTGGCTTCCGTTGTATCTCGAACGTACTGCCATGCTTACTTGCAAAAATATCGCCATCAGCAATCCAAATTGTTTCACCAGGCAAACCTATCAAGCGTTTTATGTAATTCGCAGAAAGACCCTGCGTGTCAGTTGGGTTTTTAAACACAACGACGTCGTAGCGGTATGGGCCAAAAAATGGATAAAGGGTTTTTAACACTAACACGCGATCGCCAAGGCGTGATTGCGCGTTTTTGATACTAGCTAAAGAAAGCGGTACGTTTCTTCCAAGCATCGGGTCAGTAAATCTCAACTGGTCAATATTCATACGTGGGTCGTACCCGATTGCAAAATCTTGCCCTGTTTGATCACTGTGCAGCAACAAGTTTTGACCCATAAGCGTTGGCGCCATTGAGCCTGTTGGAATAACAAAGCCCTCAACCACAAAGCCGCGAAACACCATTGCGAAGACGAATGCAACAATGAGCGATTGCAACGTTTCAATAATATTCGTTTTCGCTTTCTCAGTCGAAGCCATAGTTACCCTTTATCGGAATCTCCGCCTGGTTTCTTGCCCTTCCTGCGGCGTCGTCTTCGCTTTTTCTTTTTAGGTGCACTGCCGTCCCCTGCTTTTGCTTCGGGAACTTTGCCCCCACCGCTTGAAGGGGTCTTTTTCTTGACCTTGCGTTTGCGGCTTCTCTGTTTCTTTGGCTTCTCTTCTTCAACGAATTTGTTAACTTCCCAAGGGCGCGGGCAAGTCTCTGGGTCGCTTAAATCTTCTAAAGGGAATGCGACGCGTCGCCTATCGTGCTCAAGTTCTACAAGGACAAGTTGCGTTAAAATTTTCCCATCAAGAACAATGCCCGGACCTTCTGGGGTGCCGACGCGTGATTTCTTATGAGGAAGATTCTTTTTTAAGTCCCGATATGTTTGGTCTTCGTAACGAAGACAACACATTAATCGACCGCATCTGCCTGATATTTTCTTAGGATCTAATGTTTGTTTTTGTTGTTTCGCCGTACGCATAGAAACAGGCGATAGTACTTTTAAGAACCCTTTGCAACAACAGTGCTGTCCGCACTTTTCATAATCTGCGACAAGTCTTGCCTCATCACGTGCACCAACTTGTTTCATTTCAATTCGAGTGGAGTGCGCAGATGCTAAATCTGTAACAAGGCCCCTGAAATCTACTCTTTCTTCAGAGACAAAATAAAACGTAAGAAGCTCGTTGCCAAGAATCGGTTCTACATCAACAATTTTCATAGCAAGGCGGTGCTTCTCAACAAGCAAGCGTGCTTCTTTTACCTGCTTGTCTATGGTTGATCGCATACGGCTCATTGTGTTTAAGTCTTCTGCGGTTGCGATACGTAAGACTCGACCATTCGTGTGGAATGGAAAATCCTTACCACCAGAGTTTTCAATATATTGCAGCATATCGCTACGAGAGATTGATTTCCCGCATCCAGAATTTGAACACGTTGTTGTAAGAAGGTCGACTAGTTCGGTACCTCGATGCGTTCTGGCAACCAGTTTGGAACCGCAGCCGGCCTTAATACCGCCGGCTTGCTTAAATTCGCCAACCAATTTTAAAGTGCCAAAGCCAACCACCAGAGTTTTAGGGGCTTCAAGTTTGTCGAGTTGTTCTTCAAGTGTTAACGCATCGCGCCTTGAAGGATCTGCGTCTTGTTCAAAGACAGGAAGTGGAATAATAGCCATAAGAGTATTTGCAATCGCGAAACGAATGATAATGCGAGCTGAGCATGTAAAGCAAGTGCGTCATTCATAGTAATGTCGTCAGGAAGGAGTAGTAGAACCATCATCCGCCTGACCAGGTGATGGGTTTGAACGCGTTTGCGTAGAAATTGTACTCTCTTTTGGACCATGTTTAAGATCGTGGAGGGATTTTCGGCGCCTCTTTGTGAAGAGAAGGCGAATTGGGATTTCACTGAATGGCAATCTTTCGCGTAATCTATTCATCAAATATCGCTCGTATTGCCCTTCAAACATTGATGGATCGTTCACAACCATCGCTATTGTTGGCGGATTCGTTGCAATTTGCGATACATAGAGCAATTTCGCGACCGTTCCTAGCCTTGATGACGGACCGCGTTCTTTCAAAATTTCTTTGATGACGGCATTCAATTTGCCTGTTGTTTCACGGTGCAACGCTTGAGATTTCAAGTTGAATGCCATAGAAACAGCATCGTTAATCCCTTTACCCTCAATTGCACTCACAAATACGATTGGAGCATAATCAAGACCACGGAGCTCTTTTGTAATGTAATCAAGGTAATCTTCTGGTGTGACATTGTCGTCCACCAAGTCCCACTTGTTTACAACAATGACTGTTGGTTTAAATTGGCGTTGCAATTCCATCGCCAGTTTTTTATCAACTTGCGAAATTCTATCCGTCGCATCAATGAGGAGTAGGGTGACATCCGCACGGCGAATAGATTGCAACATCCTTCTGTATGCGTAAAATTCTATGTCGTCGGCGAAACTTTTTTGCTTGCGTACACCTGCAGTATCAATCGCTGTAAACGAACGGTCATCTATTTCGAATTGCACATCGACTGAATCGCGAGTTGTACCAGCAATTTCTGAAACGATAACACGGTTTTCGCCAGCGAGTGCATTTGTAAGCGATGACTTTCCAGCGTTCCTCTTGCCGATCATCGCTAACTTCATATCTGGGTCTTCAGCGCGTTCACCTGAAATGCCTTCAAGTTTTTCCCACATGCGATCGGTAAGGTATTTTATTCCGTGACCGCTGATAGATGAAATACATATCGCTTCGCCTAAGCCGAGCGCTGCCGCTTCGTGACCATGGGCTTCCCAAGAACGGGAGTCAACCTTAGTTGCAACTACGAGCACTTTCTTTCCTGCTCCAGACCGTCGAAGCATTTCTGCAACTGTTTGGTCGAGCGGTGTAACTCCTGATTGGGCATCGACAAGATACATAATAATGTCGGCCTTACTCATTGCTTCTTTAATTTGAGATTCTATTTCGTGTGTCAAATCTCGAAGGTCTTTCCCTGCATCGTCAATATGAGCACCTTCAACAACATATACACCCCAACCGCCTGTATCAAAAATCTCTGCTATTCTAGATTCCGTGCCTTTTGGGGTTCTTTTAGGCGGCTCAATCTCTAGAACAACGCTGACTCTATCGCGAGTTACACCAGGAGTTGGATCAACAATAGATACTCTTCTCCGAGCAAGGCGGTTGAGTAAACTAGATTTGCCGACATTCGGCCTTCCTACGATGGCTATTTTAGGTAAAGACATTCCGGCTATTGTACCAACACTGAGGCAATTACTGTGTTTTCTTGCTCTGTTAGTCCAAAGAGAACCTGTGATACAATCGACGTATGACGGAGCATACTGTAGGTTTATTAGTTGTTATTTCAGGCCCTTCAGGGGTCGGAAAGACCACTATCGTGCATAGTATTAAGGACGATTTTAATGCTGTTTTTAGCGTTTCAGCGACTACCCGCCCCCAAAGCAAAAAAGAAATAGATGGTAAAGATTACTTCTTTGTTACGCCTGAAGCATTTGAAGCCAAAATTCAATTGAATGAGTTTCTCGAGCATGCCGAAGTGTTTGGTTGCCATCGGTATGGGACTCTTCGAGAACCCGTCACAACCGTCTTATCATCCGGAAATATCATCCTTCTTGATATCGACGTCCAAGGCGGCATGCAAATACACAAGAACATGCCCGAATCAGTACGAATTTTCATCCTGCCTCCAAGTGACGATGAATTGCTGCGTAGGCTTGAGGCTCGCGGTCGCGAGGATGAAGACTCTATTCAGAGAAGATTTCGTGAGGCGAAAAGCGAAATTAGGTTCGCCCAAGAAAGCGGCGCCTATGAGTACTTCATAACAAACGATAATTTGGACTTAGCGATAGCAGAAACAGCCGCAATAATAAAAAATGTTCGCACAAATACTGCAAGCTCATCATGACATTGAAGACATGTTTTCTGTTGCTGTGTCTAGCGCAAACTGCATTTGCCATTCCTGCTGAAGGTATTCGAGCAAAATACAGTGCACCAGTAACACCAATCGGTGGCGTCCTTATGGTGCCGTTACTTTCTGAAGTTCCTGGAGACAATTGGCCAAGTACGCTCACCGTTACATTTGAAGATGGCACGACAGTTGAGGGCCATATTGGTTGGATTGAACACAACATACAAGTATCTAGATTCTGGGCTGAAAATCCGCTTACTATTCGTGGGATAACTACAGAAGACGACACTTCAAAAGTTCATCCTAAAGACAGCGCCACTGGCCCTGTTCTTCTTGCACAACTTCCAAACAAAACGAGTGAACATATAAAAATAGGGAATGATGTTGTTGCACCAGTTTGGTTTTCTCTTCCAACTGAACTTCCAAATCTTAATCTAACCACGATTGATATGGCAAAGACCCTTCCATCAAAGAAGTTGTATACATATAGAAGCGCAAATCCACTTGATTATTGGCGGTTAACACTCATTGCATCTAGACGAGGAATACTGCCTCCAAAAATTATGGCCACCTTCAGTGCAGTAGAGAAACTTGCAGCAGTACAAGGTGAACAACTTTGGCGCATTGCTTTTGATCGTTTGGCAAGAAGCAGCCGAGGCGGTGCAGCTGAGTGCAGAGATTTACTCACAAATACTGGCCACGATCAGGATGCGGAGTTTGCCTGTTGGGCGACGAACACCGACGCCCAACTTCTTTCTGTACTACTTGATCCAAATGCTACGTCAAGGCAACTTGCGTCAAGGGCGCTGCATTGGTGTGCAAACCAGAAGCCGTTTATCTTTTGGTTAGAGTCCGTGTACGGCGAAGAAATTACTGTAGCCATAGCAAACCCAACATTTGAAGTGTTGCTTGTTGCAATCAAATGGAAAAAAGGGGACGACATTCCAATTGCAGTTGAAGTTCCAGCCCACGAAACCGTTCGTATTCCAGTGACTCGGGTCTCGCATATAGACTTGTCCCTGTTTGGACCAACAACAATGGATTCCACGCTTGAGTGGCTAGAATTACAAATTGGGCCACATCTTTTTTCACTACCAATTGTTCCCGCTACTGTTATTGCGCATCCACCAAGCGTACAATTACAACCTTTGTATCCCTGTTGGAATTTACTAGGCATACAAAATCAAACACCAACAGTAGTGCAACCAAGCCAAAAGACCGTGGTGCAACTTCGTAAATTGTTTGGTAAGTGGGAATTCTTTGTGTCGTGTTCTGGAAACTCAGAACAGACTAACCAAAACGAGCAATCAGTATCCTTTTACAACCCTGCGTTGAATAAGAGCGTGCGTGTTTCTCCGTTGAGTCACTCGTCCACTAGCACGAATTGGACTGCAAGCATACCCGTGCCAGAGGAATGGATTGTTGATGACATATTGCAGTTCTCGGTTACACGCAAGCATGGCTTGCCAGTTATTCGGGAACACGGTCCTATCCCAAGCGTGCCCTGGCTACAACAATACACTGCCCCAATTGTTGTTGATCTTTCTGAATGGGATACCATCCAGAAGTTCCCTGATAATCAGTAAATCGTTGTCTTAAAAGCGTATTTTTCCAAACAAACCAAAAGTCCCAGCATTTTCGTACTCAGTTGATTGCACAAGTTGCCTTGCGTTGTTTGTTATTTCAAGTTCGCCACCAAATACAATTCCGCCGAAGATGGTCACATTAAATGTCGGCGTTGCATGGTACGTTGCTCTAAGAGTAAGTGGATACGAGGTCGCTTCAGCAGCACCATTTGGCGCAAATCCATTTCCATTTAATCGAAAGCGACTGTAGCTGTACGAGTACCCAGCGCCGAATGTCCAATCGGCGCGTGGTGTCCACACAAGTTCAAGACCTGTACGACTTCCGAAACGAGTCGACAAATCACTTGTTAATCGAAGCGTGTCTGTCAACTTCCATTCTAAGACGATGATTGGAAATGCTTTTGGATCAGCGTTTGCTTGACCAATAACACCCACGCCTCCACCTAGCGTTAGGTCGGAAGAGAATGAATGCACGTACGCAACTGAAGCGCCGCCCTGTGTATTAGTTGAAGCATCTGTTTCGTAACTTGCTCGAACAATTCCACCAAAAACCCAGCGGTCTTGCTTGCTATACTCGTGAGTCCAGACAACAGTCATATCAATAGTGTTTACTTTCTCCCATGCGTCCAATCCGCCTAAGCCGGCTGTGCCACCGAAATCCCAGTCGTCTTGTTGAAATTGAAATCGAAATTCCAAATCGTCTTCGTCGGTGACTTCACTCATCAAGCGAAGTTCTGCGCCAACGCTGTTCATAGAAACATCGCCGCCATTTGTAATGGAAGAATCAAACTGGTGGTAAAAATGGGAGTTCAGGGTGCTTGTCAGACCTGCTGTTTCAGGACTGGTCTGGCAAAGTAATGCTGTTGTTAATACGATTGCAAACATGAAATTATCTCACTGTGTCTGTGTTGGAAGTGTTTCAATAAGGTTTTGTAAAATATCGTCGCACGAGACACCTTCAGCGTCTGCTTCAAAATTCAGAATGCAACGGTGGCGAAGCGCTGGCAATGCAATGGATGATACATCGTCGTATTGCACCTCGGTTCTACCAGCTAAGAGCGCTTTAACTTTTCCACCAAGAACCAGCGTTTGTGCAGCACGAGGCGAAGCGCCGAAGCGTAAAAACTTTTTCGCCATTGGTGTTGCTAGTTGTTCGTCTGGGTGTGTTGCGAGCACAGTGCGCACTGCGTAGTCTTGCACTTCGTTTGAAATGGATACTTCTCGAATAACTTGTTGGTACATGAGAATTTTGCCAGTGTCGAGCACTCGAGACACATTTGCATCGTGTCCACTCGTTGTACGGTTGATAATTTCCATAAGATCTTCGCGGCAAGAATACCCAACTTGAAGTTTGAAAAAGAAACGGTCGAGTTGCGCTTCTGGAAGTGGGTATGTCCCTTCTTGTTCAATTGGATTTTGCGTTGCCATGACAAAGAAGGGCAACTCAAGCATGTGGGTTTCTCCACCCACTGTTACTGAGCGTTCCTGCATTGCTTCGAGCAGTGCGGATTGCGTTTTAGGCGTTGCACGATTGATTTCATCTGCAAGAACCATTTGCGCAAAGAGCGGGCCTTTACGAAATTCAAAATCACGACCCTTATCAGATTCCACTACAACTGTTGTGCCGGTAATGTCGGCAGGCATAAGATCAGGCGTAAATTGAATACGAGCAAACTGCAAATGCAGCGCGTCGCTTAGGGTGCGTATAAGAAGAGTCTTGCCTAAACCGGGAACACCCTCTAAGAGGGCATGCCCTCCAGCGAATAAACAGATTAAGACGCCTTCAACTATCTCATCGTGTCCAACAACTGCCTTCGCTATTTCCGAGCGTAATTCAGAGTAGTCTTTTTGAAAAGACTGCACTGCATTTTCAAGTGAAATGGTAGTTGTTCCCATTTGCGTACGATAGCATCATTCACCCCTGATCTGTATCTGGTCTGGTCAACAAGAACCAAGTGTAAGAGTGTTCCAACCTGATGATTCCTGTTTCGATGTAACTCAAACTAGATGCAACAATGATCTGACCATTTAGTCAGCTTTTTCAATCATCCAGTATTCGATGTCAATTGGTGTTTGACGACCAAAGACTGTTGCGATAACTCGAACAACGCCCTTCTCAGGGAAGATGTCATCGACTGTGCCTTCGTAGCCCATGAATGGACCGTCTTTCACGTTGACAGCATCGCCTTTAGCGAACTCAAGTTTGACTTCAGTAACCTCTTCTGGTGCTTGTGAGTCGTACAACATTTTGTCAACTTCATCGTTGGACATAGGTGTTGGCTTGCCAGCAGTGCCGACAAAGTCGCCAACGCCAGTTGTTTCTTTAATAAGGAAGAATACATCTTGCGAAATTCGCGCATCAACAAGTTTCATCTCAACAAAGATATACCCTGGGTACAACTTTGTTTCAGTGATTCTTGTTTTACCTGTTTTGGTAAGTGTCTTTGTTTTTTCGGTTGGCACCATAATTCTGCCAACAAGGTGTTGAACGCCTTCAATCTGCACTTTCTTTTCAAGTGCATTGCGTACAAAGTCTTCTTTGTTAGAAGCAACACGTAGTACAAACCAGTTCATGCCTTCTTGAGTTTGTGGCATTGGTTCTATTACATCGGGTGTAGTTTCAACTGCTACATCAGTTGTTTTCGCAGTTGCTTCTGAAGCTACTGTTTCAGTTGAAGCAGTTGCCTCGTTTGTTGTTTCAATATTGTCTTCTGTCTCTGTCATCGTATCCCTTCCCTTTTACACGGATTGCAATACATCGATCGACTGGAAAAACCAGGAAAAGAGCAAATCTGCAATTTGGCAGAATATTGCTATGAAGAATGTAAGCAAAATAACTAGGATTGTTGAGCCAATAATTTCTCTCTTCGTTGACCAATTTACTTTTCTCATCTCCCCTTCGGTTGCAATCATAAAGTCAACAAATTTTTGTTTGCGACCAATGAGCCAAAAGCCAATGAGAGCAAATGTAACACCGACGATAATCGCTGCTGCACCTTGTACATATACTGTTTCGATTTCGCCGAATTTTATAACTGCGAGTTGCTCTGAGAGCCACACAATTCCCATTAGGACAAGCAAAAAGAAGCCAATTGCTGACATCATCCGTACCCAGTAGCCTTGTCCTGATTTGTAAATGCTTGCGCTCATGTTGTTCTCTTGTTCCTTGTCTAACCAAACACGCCGGGAGTGACTCGAACACTCAACCTGCGGATTTGGAATCCGCTGCTCTGCCAATTGAGCTACCGGCGTCCATGCACTCGCAAACGCGAGTGCGTAATTTATTTCCGCTTAATCTTGTGAAGTGTATGCTTGCGAAGACGAGGACAATATTTTTTATAGCCTTCCTTCACCTTCTCATCAATACCACCTTTAACACGGATGCTTGTTCGATAATTCAAGTCACCTGTCTCAGTGCATTGAAGCCAAACGTATTCTCTATCTGTTGATCTAGCCATTTTGGTATATACCTCTCAAGTACGGATTACCCTTACAGAGTGAGTTACACTCTGTAAGGGAATACATCCATATTACTTAATCACTTTCGTTACAACGCCTGAACCAACGGTTCGACCGCCTTCACGAATAGCAAAGTTAAGACCTTCTTCCATAGCGATAGGTTTATCTTCAAGGTCGATTGACATTGTGATATTGTCGCCAGGCATGCACATTTCTGCGCCACCTAGTAGCTCCAATTTGCCTGTTACGTCAGTCGTACGGAAGTAGAACTGTGGTTTGTAACCGCTAAAGAATGGAGTACTTCGGCCGCCTTCTTCCTTAGTCAGGATATAGACTTCGCCTTCGAATTGTGTGTGTGGTGTAATTGAACCTGGCTTACAAAGCACTTGCCCACGTTCAATGTCTTCTTTGTCGATACCACGAAGTAGGCAACCAACGTTGTCGCCAGCTTGCGCATCTTCGAGAATCTTTTGGAACATTTCAACACCAGTAACGGTTGTCTTTTGTGGTGCTTCGTTCAAACCTACGATTTCAATTTCATCACCAACTTTTACTAAGCCACGTTCAATACGACCGGTAACAACAGTACCACGGCCTTTGATTGAGAACACATCTTCAACAGGCATGAGGAATGGCTTGTCTACTTCGCGCGGTGGTTCTGGGATATAGCTATCGCATGCTGCCATGAGTTCGTCTATGCATGCACATGCTTCGTCATCAGCACCTTCTGTTTCAAGTGCTTTAAGCGCTGAACCACGGATAATAGGGATGTCGTCGCCAGGGAAGTCGTAGCTGCTGAGCAGATCACGAATTTCCATTTCAACAAGTTCAAGAAGTTCTTCGTCGTCAACCATGTCACACTTGTTCATGAATACAACAAGTGCAGGCACACCAACTTGGCGTGCGAGCAAGATGTGCTCACGAGTTTGCGGCATAGGTCCGTCGGTTGCAGCAACAACAAGGATACCGCCGTCCATTTGCGCAGCACCGGTAATCATGTTCTTTACATAATCCGCGTGACCTGGGCAGTCAACGTGTGCGTAGTGACGTGTTTCTGATTCGTACTCTTGGTGACTAGTAGCAATGGTTATGCCACGTGCTTTTTCTTCTGGAGCATTATCGATTTGATCGAATGCTTTAGCGTCGCCAAGACCCTTCGCTGCTTGGCGAGTTGTAATCGCTGCAGTAAGAGTAGTTTTTCCGTGGTCAATGTGGCCAATTGTGCCAATATTCACGTGGGGTTTATTTCGAACAAATGTGTCCTTTGCCATCGCGAGTTCTCCGTTCCAGTTGAGGTTATAACAACAACTGTGATTTCCATTCTCTGTCGGTGACTCACAATGAATCAGTCCGACACCATCTGTTTAAGTTGTCGTAGACCTTCTACGACAACAACTATACCTAAGCCGCCGACGGGATTTGAACCCGTGACCTCATCCTTACCAAGGATGCGCTCTACCACTGAGCTACGGTGGCAATTTGGGATCCGCTAGCATTTCGACCATCCTTGGCCAAGTGGTAAATCTCCGACTTACCTCCCCCAAAGTTCCCCCTGCATTAGCCCCTGATTTAAAAACCGTCCTCATGGAGGACGGAAGGGAAAGTGTAGCGAAATTCAACAAAAACGCAACCCCTCTGCCATCGCATAAGTCAAATAATATGCACTACAGGGGCCAACAACCCCGTTATCTGGCTAAAAATGGGTTATGGCGTTGGTTTGCGGCGAGTCAATTGATGGACTCTAATTCCCTGACCATACAAAGTGGGGTCAAAACCGGGTGGAATTGGATCCGATGGCCCACGTTCTGACCACCGAGCAACTCTTTGTATTGAACCATCGAGCATCAACATAAGGCATTCATCGCCGTACCGAAAATCAATTTCACACGCTTCGTTGAGAGAATCTTGGTGGATGGGGCCGTCCACAGTTCCAGCAGTTGCGACCCAAGGTTCAGGTTCGTCTGAAATAGTTGTGCCCGTTTTTGAATCCACTAAATACACCGAGCGGCCCGGGGAATGCAACATCGCATAGGTGTAGTATTTGTCTAACGTGGATGATGTGTCGCCATCCGCGTCGTTATCACTTCGAGAGTCAAAGAAATCATTTGCCGCAAAATATCCTGGGTAATCAGCATCTGGACCAGTTGTATTATTGAATGTTGAACGAAATGGATGACTAAACGATTTGTGTACATCGTATATATCGTTATCAGGCGAATCAGATTCCCAGCGCAGTGTTGCCATTGAGTCATTCTCGTCGTACGTGTCGCGCAAACCAAACGTTTGATGCATATTGTTATCTGTCCAAAGAATATCCGCCCACGTTCCTTGATATTGACCTCGGGTCATTGCATCGTTCGCATTGTCATCAGGAGCATTTGCATCTCTGCGAATTGTAACTGGCGTTCCCGATGCAGCCTCATCAATGTAATCAAATTGACTTGGAAGAACACGGTCGTTATTTTCACCCGACCAGAGAGACATCCACTGACCAATTTCTTTAAGCTTCACGTTTACTTTTGCTGTTTTTGCGGCATCTTGACTTCCGCTCAACGCGACCATTAAAAAAGAAACTAACACCGCGATGATGGACACTACGACGAGTATCTCGACAATTGTGAACGCGCGATGGAATGGTTGTTTTTTCATAATGTTGTTCAATCCCTGCTTCAACAGTGTACGCCTTCTAGTAAATCTGTCAACTATCCATTATCCAAGGTTCATAGTCATTAAGAATTCTGCATTTGAATTTGTTTTCACCATTCTAGTGCGTAACATCTCCATTGCTTCGACTGGGCTCATGTCGCTTACTACTTTGCGTAAACGACCTACTAGCTCAAATTCTTTCGGGTCAAGTAATAACTCTTCTCGACGTGTGCCAGATGCTGCAATATCAATTGCAGGCCAAATTCGTTTGTCCACAAGTTTCCGAGTCAGGTGTAATTCGGAGTTGCCTGTGCCTTTGAATTCTTCAAAAATGACTTCGTCCGCTTTTGATCCGGTATCTACAAGTGCTGAACCGATGATTGTGAGCGAACCGCCATCTTCAATATTTCGAGCGGAGCCAAAGAATTTCTTTGGGCGGATAAGGGCCTTCGAGTCAACGCCGCCTGTGCCAATTTTCCCGGAGGAAGGCATGCCGTTGTTATACCCACGGGCAAGTCTTGTGATGGAGTCCATAAGAATGACAACGTCGTCGCCAAACTCAACCATACGTCGTGCCTTTTCCATCACCATTTCAGCAACTTGAATGTGACGCGATGCTTCTTCGTCAAATGTACTTGCAACAACTTCGACGCTATCTGGTGTACTACGTTTGAAGTCTGTCACTTCTTCCGGACGTTCATCAACAAGTAAAACAATAACGTGCACTTCTGGGTGATTCTTTGCAATTGCATTAGTCATTCGTTGCAACAACACAGTTTTACCAGTACGAGGTGGTGCAACGATTAATGCGCGCTGCCCGAAACCCATTGGTGCAACAAGATCGATGACACGCGTTTCAATAATTTCACTTTCAGTTTCAAGGTGAATTCGTGAATCAGGATGCAACGGAATAAGATTTTCGAATGTTGAAATGTCGTGAACATCTTTGGGGTCTCTGCCGTTAATTGCTTCAACTCGCAACATTGCAAAATACGTTTCAGTTTCTTTCGGTGGACGAATCAAACCACGAATCACTTGGCCCTTTCGTAAACCAAACCGTCGAATTTGTGATGGGCTTACATACACGTCGTCTGGGGATGCTACGTACGAATACTCTGGGCTTCGCAGGAAGCCGTATCCATCGGTCATTATTTCCAACGTGCCTTCGCCAATCATGAGGCCTTGCCTATTTGCCTGTGCTTTTAGAATTTCGAAGACTAGTTTTTGGCGAGGCATTTCTGCCCAGTTTTCTACCTTTTCTTTCTTGGCAACTTCACCCAACTTCTTGCCCTTCATGTGCTGAAGTGCTGCAAGGTCAAAACCATCTTTCTTCGCTTTGTCGTACTTCTTTTGCGCAGCTTCAGTTAATTTTGAATCAAGCGATGCTGCTTCGGCCTCAAGTTCTTCGTCTGATGGAACTTCACCTGGCTTTAAGGACATTGTTGCAATGCCACCTCCGCCTGTCTTTTTACGTCGTCTTCGTTTCTTTGCCATTTTGCTTTTCCTAACAATCCCTAAAAAGGGATTTCTCACTTTGCGCCGAATTGCGCTGTTTGTTGATTACCCAAAAAATTTGGGTAATCACTCTTTAAATATTCAGGGGGATTAGCAACTTTTATGATTGCCGTCGTATTTCTTCAAGGATTTCGCTCACTTGTGCGTGTACCGCATCAAGGTTGCCCTCGTTGGTGACTATATAATCGGCTTTTTTTTGCTTCTTGTCAAGTGGCAATTGGGCAGCTTCTCGTTCTTGTAAGTCTTGTTTTGACCAATCCCTGCTTTCAGTGACTCGTTTCAAACGAGTTTCAAACGGCACATGCACAAAAACAATGGTATCGCAAAGCGCATCTAAGCCACTTTCGATGAGTAACGGGGCGTCTATTACAAGGCCCGCTGTCGAAGAACTCGCTTTTGAAAACTGTTCTTCTTGCAATGAGCGCGCAAGGGGGTGAAGTAATGCTTCAAGACGCTTTCTTTCGTCC
>JABJDN010000183.1 GCA_018665385.1 Phycisphaerae bacterium
ATACTGACTAGTCTGAAGGATAGGTGGCAGAGCGGTTGAATGCGCTAGTCTCGAAAACTAGTATACGTCTCGGCGTATCGAGGGTTCGAATCCCTCCCTGTCCGTTTCAACCTCCATATAGGCATCGAAACCATGCTGTTACCTCCCCTAAGTTATTGAATAAGTATTAATCACTTTTTTGTTTGGTTTTTTGGCTATTTAGAGGTATATTAAACTCACTAATTCTATAAGGAGAGATAGATGAAATTAATATTATTAACGGCAGTTATTGCCACGAACTCAGTTGCTCTGAGCGATACGATTATTGTCGAGGCGCGCTCGATGTCATTTGTTCCAGATGTGGTTACCGTGCAGCCAGGTGATGTGATTCGCTGGGAGTATGTTACTGGATACCCTCATGATGTTACTTCCGGAATGAAATGTAGTCACGACGGGTACTTATATTTAGATATACCTACGAGCCCAGGCGGTTTTGTTGAATGGACAGTTCCAGAAGACGCGCCATCTGAAATTCCATATTTCTGTGAACTTCACTGTGGCAGCGGCATGACAGGCATGATTAATGTGGATGTACCTCAAGGCAACATGCACATTGGTATTGTGACAATAACAAACCCAATGAATATGAGCTATACCCTCAACTCGGATGATACGGGGACAATTTCAATTGAAGGCATTGCTCTAAATGCTTCTTCATTCGCATTGGGTGTAGATATTGAAGAAAACGATGTCGATGCTGAAATCACTGTTTCAACATTGGGCTCTGCAAGTGTCAATATAATTGATATTGATACTGGAGTTGACACATCGTTAACATCTGGAACATACACATTATTGAGTACAAAGAAATATATGTTCTATGGCGATGCCGGTGACAGTACCTTTGATTTTACAATCACGTGGCCAGAAACAGGATTTGAAGAAGGTGTAAAGATGGCTGGGTTAGACTTTTCTAACGCAAACGTTAGTTCGATGGGCGATGCAATGATGTTCACTGCGCCAAGTCCAGGATCAACCGGATTCGTCCATTTAGAAGGCGAAGGTGAGGTGTTCTTAGGATTAGTTGGAGATGTCACCTGCGCAACATTGACATTGCCTGCAAGTGGAGAGGAAGGAATTGTTTCAGTGCCAGCAGGGGCTCACACTATTGCACTGGCCGGTTATGGAATGCTTTGGTTCCCCGAAGACGGAGACGGAGGCGGTTCAGATTTTCCAGAAGATGTCAGCGGGGATGGTGTCGTTGATGTTACGGACCTTCTTGCAATCATTGCCGCCTGGGGAGCAACATCTCCGTAGCCCACAGAAGTTTGTAATAAAGATAAGATATAGGAGTAATGGCTCCTGAAATCCCACATGATCAACCTAGCATTGAGTCGCCGCTCTCAGGTGAGCGACTCGATGTTTTAGCATCTCAAGTTGCGGCTTCTATTCAAGATAATCAGCGAACGTGTCATCTTACGACAAGCTACTTGCCAAGTCGGCGTGAGGTAATCGGTGTGCTTGAGCGAATGAGTTGGTTATTGTTCCCAGGTTTTCATGGACCGCGCGAAATCGATAGTAAGCAATTGCAATCGCATACTCGCCAATTACTTTCGGGCATTGCGGGTCCACTGTTTCATCAAATTGCAGGAGCACTTCGGTATGCAGAAACCACTGGCTCGATTACGTTTAGTGAACACTGCCCAGATTGCGATGAGCGTGCACGCGAAATAGTAGATTCATTTCTAGAAAGCATTCCCGCTCTGCGTGCACGATTATCGTTTGATGTACAAGCGGCATACGACGGAGATCCCGCTGCTCACCATACAGACGAAGCCATTTTTTGTTATCCAGGTATTCGAGCGCTGTGGATGCATCGCATTGCACATGAGTTATATACATTTCATGTGCCGCTTATTCCTCGGATTATCGCGGAACATGCGCATGAGTTAACAGGCATCGATATTCATCCTGGCGCAACAATAGGTGACTCGTTCTTTATAGATCACGGTACTGGAGTTGTGATTGGAGAAACAACGATCATAGGAAATCATTGCAAGGTGTACCAAGGAGTTACGCTTGGTGCGAGAAGTTTTGAACGTGATTCAGACGGCGGTCTAAAGCGTGGCACAAAGCGGCACCCGACTCTCGGTAATCATGTAACAGTGTACGCAGGTGCAACTATTCTTGGCGGAGATACCTTGATTGGTGACAAGTGTATCATTGCAGGTGGGGTATTCTTAATGCGTTCAGTTGATGCTGACCATACAGTTCGTGGGCCTAAAGCAGCGGTGCGATTAAACGAAAACCGCGGCGAATTCAACTGAGGTTGAAATCTGTTAAAATAGCGTTCTATGAATACAGAACTTACGAACGGATGTGAAACTATTTCGACACCTGTAGGCGAGCGGACGGTCTACCGTCTTGACTCCCTGGGCAATCTTGATTCTTTGCCGTATAGCATTCGAGTCCTACTCGAATCGTGTTTGCGTCACTGTGGCAAAGGAATTGTTACAAGCAAGGATGTACAAGCGCTTGCGAAGTACGATGCAACCAATGTTGGCGAAGTGGAAATTCCATTTACCCCAGGAAGGGTAGTGCTACAAGACTTTACTGGCGTTCCTGCGGTTGTTGACCTTGCAGCGATGCGAAGTGCAGTCGTTCGGATGACGGGCGACGAGGCTTCTGCAAACAAAGTAAATCCACTAGTACCTTGCGACTTAGTGATCGACCACTCAGTTCAAGTCGATGCGTTCAATTCTGGTGAAGCCCTTACTATTAACGGCGAAAAAGAGTTTAAGCGAAATACAGAACGGTACGAATTTTTGAAGTGGGGGCAAGGATCCTTCGATAACTTTAGAGTGGTTCCCCCAGCAACTGGAATTGTGCATCAAGTAAACTTAGAGTTCCTTGCGAAAGTTGTATGGGATCACGAAGACACGCTGTATCCAGACAGCTTAGTGGGCACAGATTCGCACACTACTATGATCAACGGCTTGGGCGTTCTTGGCTGGGGTGTTGGCGGTATCGAGGCTGAAGCGGTCATGCTTGGGCAACCAATTTATATGTTGATTCCTGAAGTTGTTGGCATGAAACTGATTGGCACATTACAAGAAGGCGTAACAGCAACAGACCTTGTTCTTCGAGTGACAGAAATGTTGCGAGAGCATGGTGTTGTTGGAAAGTTTGTTGAGTTTTACGGCGAAGCGCTTGCAGACATGCAACTTGCTACACGTGCAACACTTGCAAACATGGCGCCAGAATACGGCGCGACTATGGGTTTCTTTCCTGTTGACGAGCAAACGACTAAGTACATGCATCTCACTGGTCGAGACGAGAAACTAATCGAAACTGTTGAGCAGTACTGCAAGTTGCAGGGATTATGGCGAGACGATTCGCGAAAAATTACATACACGTCAAGTGTTGAACTTGACCTGTCAACAGTCGAGCCATCTATGGCTGGTCCAAAACGTCCGCAAGATAGAATTACACTTTCAGATATGAAATCTCAATGGCAAGAAAATCGCGCTGAAATGTTCGGTCATCCTACGCCTGCAAAATCTTCAGTAACTTGCGATGGAGAAACATTCGACTTAGTTGACGGCGATGTCGTGGTCGCAGCAATTACAAGTTGCACAAATACTTCAAACCCAAGTGTTATGGTTGCGGCAGGTCTTGTTGCTAAGAAAGCAAATGCACTAGGTTTGAAACGAAAACCATGGGTTAAAACCTCACTCGCCCCTGGCAGTAAAGTTGTAACTGACTATTTAGTACGCGCGAATTTATTGAGCGACCTTGAAGCGCTCGGCTTTTACGTTGTTGGATATGGTTGCACCACCTGCATAGGTAATTCTGGGCCGCTTCAGAAGCCTATTAGCGATGCGATTAACGAAGATGATTTGGTCGCATGTTCCGTACTAAGTGGCAACCGAAACTTTGAAGGACGAATTGGTCCAGACATAAAAGCAAATTACTTGGCGTCCCCTCCACTGGTAGTTGCGTATGCAATTGCAGGCACTGTAGATATTGATATAACATCAGAGCCCCTTGCAACAATAGACGGAACAGATATCTTCTTGAAAGATATTTGGCCTACAGATGAAGAAGTACAAGAAGCAATTCAACACTGTTTGGGACGAGCTCAATTTGTAGAACAATATAGTGATGTGTTTGGTGGCAGCGAAGACTGGAAAAATATACAGGCAGGCGAAGGCCAGTTATTCAATTGGTCAGATGAAAGTACGTATATTCATGAGCCACCATTCTTCCAAAATATGACGACTACAGTGCCGGGCATTCACGCCATTACTGGTGCTCGAGTTCTTTGTAAATTAGGCGATTCCGTAACAACAGATCATATTTCACCAGCTGGCAACATCGGTTCGGCATCTCCAGCAGGAAAGTTTCTTCAAGACCAAGGTGTACCTGTAAGCATGTTTAATAGTTTTGGTTCTCGACGTGGCAACGACCTTGTTATGACCCGAGGCACGTTTGGAAATGTGCGTGTAAAAAACCACCTTGCACCCGGAACAGAGGGCGGTTTTACTACTGACTTTACAACAGGCGAAGTACGTTCCATCTACGACGCAAGTTGCAACTACAAAGAAGCAGGTGTTCCGTTGGTTGTTCTTGCAGGTAAAGATTATGGAATGGGCTCATCCCGCGATTGGGCAGCGAAGGGCACAATGCTCCTAGGTGTAAAAGCGGTCATTGCTTCAAGTTATGAACGAATTCACCGAAGTAATTTAGTTGGCATGGGTGTGCTTCCACTTGAACATCTACATAGCGAAAGTGCAGAGTCACTTGGCTTAGACGGTTCTGAATCCTTTGCAGTTGCGATTGATGAATCGGTGCAACCGCGTGATGAAATTACTGTGACTGCAACAAAAGCGGATGGTTCTGAAGTGGTATTCCAAACGATGTGTAGAATCGATACGCCAGTTGAGGTGGAGTACTACCGAAATGGCGGTATTCTGCATACGGTGTTGCGGAAGATGGCTACAGAATGAGTAACCCTAGAAAAAACCCGCCCGCTTACTTCCAGTAAGTGGACGGGGGGTGTGTCGCTAACGTGTAGAGAGATGCGACACGAGGGGTATGGAGAGAGATTTGTACGGAAATCTGGTAAAGAGGCGCCTTTTGACTATGTCAGCATGTTTAGCTGATGGCCTCAAATTCACCAGTGAAGGACAAGTCGTTTAAGGGGTTGTACCCGTATGCCGTTTCCGTTGATTTTTGTTCTTCTAGCCCTTGGTGCATGTGTTGCAATAGAAGTACCCTAGTTCTGTTCTTGCTTATCCTTGCTTCCCTTGTTAGTTCAAGCTTTGAAATAGCATCAATATTCGTGTCTTTGTTAATTTTCATGGTTCTCACATACCTTTGTTTCAGACTGTCTCATCCTTGACAAGTCTTGCTTTGCCACCCCCCCCGAGCACAGTAGGGCGTTTGTTAGTTTAGAAACGCGATTCTTATTCGCACAGTACTGACAAGCCCACCGAACCCCAATCTTTTCGACTTTTAGCAATTTTTTGAACTTTTTCTATTTTGCGTTGGTTACAGCACATAATGTAGTACTAAATCACTTATTGAGCCAAAAATGCAGTTTTGCAGTTGTTGAGCATTGCACAGTATGAAAGGATTTCATGCGGACGTACTTGTCTGGGAAGCAAATGAATGAATCGAGCTCCATAATCTCTGAATGGCTTCTTGGGAAGTCAAAACAACAACGTGCCGAAGTTTTACACGCAAACAGCGGTCAAGCAGGATCTTCGTTGAATATGCCCATAGAAGGGGTACTAGAACAATTTGCAGCACGAATATTACTTGCATGCGCTGATGACTTGGGTCTGTCAACAATGGAGCTTTCGGGCTTACTTCAAGAGCCCCGCAAAGACGCCCTTGCATGTTTGATAACTGTTATACGTGACGACGAGTAATAATAGCTACACGCTTCTTCCCAAGTCGCAATGCGAAAATTGTGAGAAGGTCGCCAGTAGAGTTTGATGAAAGTTTGTTTTGCCATTCGTTGGGGTCTATTGTTTTTCCCCGTGTCTTTACTTCAACTTGCGTGCAGTTATATTCTCGCAGTACTTTCTGCACTTTTTCGATGCGAAGTGGAGTTGATGCAAGTATTTCAAACTGCTTGAACCATGCAGAGTCGATTGTGTGTTCACTGCAAAACAAGCCAAGGTTTGGTGAAAGTTCCTTCGCGCCTAATTCTTCTGCAAGATTGCAATGTAACCCGCTGCGTTCAAGTGCAGGGTTTGGCACAAGAATCCAACCTTCAATTGATTTTGAAAAACTAGGAAAGTCTGGGACTCCTGAAACACTGATGCCCATTGAGATGGATGTTGCCGTAACGTTGTCCGCATGTAAAGCAAGAGAGCCAAACCAAAGTGCGCATTGCAGTACTCTGCCATTTTCTTCAATGTATTCCAATTCATACGGTACTGGGAAATCTTCTACATCTTCTGCGTTCACACTTGGAGAAACTTTTATACAGCCCCCAGCGCACGAAGTGATTATGTCGCGAAGTTCATCTATGCTAGGCTGCATTGCATCAAGACCATGCAAACGTTGCGTTCCACTTCTGCGAGCGGGGTCAATATGAATAAGCGCGTTGCTTGGGATAGTCATGTGTAGAATGTCATTGCAACGAACTTCTTTAGAAGTGTTATGCGCAGCCATGAAACAACGTAACGGATCCACATCAACTCCAATAGTATTTGAAGGCAGTTCTTGTAAGTCAGCACCAATGCCACAACAAAAGTCAAACACTTGCATGTTTGTGTTGAACCGCTTCGCTTTATGAAGTGCAATCGCACTTGACGTTGCTTGTTGCACACCAACCGAATCTGCGAGAAGTATGTCCGCGTTGAGAAGTTTTTTTTGCGCACGCGTTCGTGCTTCTAGTAAAGCAGAAGCAACTGCTATTTCATCTACCGACCATTGCTTGCGTAATGATTGCATTTGCGCAACTTCACTGACGTCTGCATTCGAGACAGCGGCGAGCAGTTTTGTGTTTGCGTGTACGTGCAACCAGATATCAGTATTATTCGTCATACAGAAAAAGAGCAGTACTATAGAGTTGCTACTCGTCAGCATGGTAGAAGACACAGATGGACTCTGCATCAAAACAATGGCAACTCTTTCTAGATGATTTTCTTGATGACTGGCTAGGAATAGAACTCCCAAGACCCAAAGTTGCAATGGAGGGTTTTGAGCAAGAAGATGGTTGTTCGTGGTGCGGTGAAACTGTGCGAGCATTTGGGAAGTGCCCTTGCTCTACTCGTAGGCTGAAATGGAACCGTGCGTTTCGACTTGGAGCATACGCACCACCATTGTCGACATCCATTTTGAAAGGGAAATACGCAGTTTGGGAGAATATGCTCGCGTATTTGGGTAAGCATCTTGGACTTCGAATTCGTGGGTGTGTACCACCGAACTCGGTCATTGTGCCAATTCCGATGCCTATGTTTAGAAGGTACTTCCGAAACATTGACCACACAGAAGTGATAGCAAAGCATGTTTCGAAGCATTCGGGTATCCAAATTCGCAAAGCGCTGTGGAGGCGTGAATCGACCCCACAAGCTGCAAAAACGGCAAGCATGCGTAAGTCCTTGTCAAATAAGACGATGCATCTTCGACCTTGGCCAAGAATCAAAGGAAAGAACGTCATTCTGATTGATGACGTGCTCACTACTGGTAAAACCCTAGAGATTGCGACGAACCATTTGAAGTCCGCTG
>JABJDN010000029.1 GCA_018665385.1 Phycisphaerae bacterium
ATTTCACTATGAATATTGTGCATTACTTCCCAACCACTCGACTCTCAGAAGGTGGAACTGTGCGTGCAGCGATAGATTTTTGTGCCGTGCTGGCAAGGCGCGGGAATTCAATTACATGGCTCACATGCGACGATGAAGATGTACCCGAGAGTTGGAAAAAGAAAGCACCAAATACGCCAGATGTTGTCTTGCTCGGCAAACTTGAAAACGCAAGAGGCCGACTTACGAAGCAACAGATTGCCAAAGCAACTGAAGTTGTGCGGGCAGCAGATGTTGTGCATATCCATGCGATGTGGACGCCATCAAACCCTCAGGTCGCCAAAGCATGCACAGCTACAGGCACACCCTGGATTCTAAGCATCCACGGCATGCTCGATGATTGGTGCATGGAACAGCGAAGACTTAAAAAAAGGTTGTACTTATCTACTATGGGTCGAATAATGCCCAGAGGCGCTGCAATTTTTCACGCAACTGCAGAAGAAGAAAAACGTCAAGCCTCTCGCTGGCTCAAACATTCAAACATTTCAGTTATACCGTGCATCGTTGATTTAGAACCATACAAAGAATTACCTGAGGCCCAAGAAGCACTAGACTTCTACGGAGAGTGTGATTCGCCAACAGTTTTATTCTTAAGCAGAGTGCATGAAAAAAAATCCATCGAGACCCTCATCGATGCAGCCAAACTTTTGAAAGAACGTGGGCAATCCATTCGATTGTTTATAGCGGGTGGTGGTGAAGAATCGTACATCCAAACACTTAAAGCAAGGGCGAATGCAGCTGGAATAGCAGACCAAGTTCAGTTCCTTGGCATTGTATCGGGCACTTTGAAATATTCACTCTTTGCAATGGCCGATGTGTTTGCGTTACCTACGCAGCAAGAAAACTTCGGATTAGTCTATCCAGAATCGATGTTATGTGGCACGCCTGTAATTGGCACAAAAGGCACTGACATCTGGCGCGAACTCGAAGAGGGTGGAGCCGTAATTGCTGCACGAACTCCAGAAGCCTTTGCTGATGCAATTCAATCTATGTGCAACGATAAACCCTTACTTAAAAAGTTATCTTCAAAAGGACGTGCCCATATGCTAGCGTGGCTTAATACCGATTCGGTTGGTATGCAGTACGAAGAAATGTACCGCAAAGCAGTTAACGAACAATAATTGTGAACACAACCGTTCGAGTGGGCGCCACATCTTTTTCCCAGGATTTCTGATACAAATATGTAACGGCTGTTTTACCTGCAGAACGGGTTTGAAACGACCAAGTTGTGTTACCCCCAACGCCTACTCTGTTACTCCTATCTGCAACGTATTCATGAGAGACATTTTGAACAACGTGAACATCTTCTATAGTAACTGTCCAAGAGTACCCTGTTGTAGGATTGCTAGGCAACACAATTTCAAACGATCTTTCAGGAGCAAGAACGATCTCCCTGCTTGCGTCGACAGCCGAAAATGGTCTATCAATTACGCCATCACCGCTTTTTGTCATAGATGAACACGCGGTAAAACAAAGAATGCAAAAACTTACAAGTACATATTTCATGCGTAGAGGATACCACCCCGTGCAACTATTCGTCAGAAGGAACTGGCATCCCGTGGGGATCTGTATCTGCATCGCCTAAATGCGATTGCATCTCTTCAGTAGTAACGTGCTCAAGCCGAGAAGCGGATTGGTGCAGTTGGTGGCCATCTTGAGGGAAATTCTTGTCTAGGTACACTTCCCAGAGCCTGTGCACTCGAACGAGTGAGGTGGCCCTAGCCTGACCTGATTTCGTCAAAATATAATGCGAAGCCTCTCGCGAAATAGCTCCATGCTTTACAAGGCGGCGGAGTACTTTGCTCAGAGCACCGCCAGAGACGCCAAGTGCTGTGTGTAACTCATTGGTGTGCACGCTTCCTTGCGAACGTTCTTCTACTCTCCATAAAAAACCAAGTACATCTTCTGCCAAAATATGCGAACGTGTTCGACGGTTATGCAAAAGGCGAACAAGTAAACCTTGACTTGGTGAGAACATCCAAGCAAGTACAAAAAGTACGCCGCCTGCGACAGCCATTGCACCTGCAGTTGTAGTTCCGCTAAATCCAAACCACGTTGGTACTGTTATTGCAGATAGATGCCCAAGACCTGCTGCGAACACACCTAGACCAAGTGAAAGACCAACCAAAACTCCATATCGATCAGTAAGAATGTACGCCGTTGCAGGCGGAACAATGAACATGGCAACAACCAGAATACTGCCCACTGTCTCGAATGCAGCAACCGCTGTGGCTGCAGTCATCGTCATCAGCATGTAATGCATGAATCCAGGGTTGATGCCCTGAGACTTTGCGAGTGCTGGGTCAAACGCAGTAATTTTAAATTCTTTATAAAAAAGCAACATGAAAAAAGCGTTCGCAAGAAGCATCGTGCCGTTCACGATAGCCCCTCTTGGAATTCCCCATCCATCAGGGTTTTGATCAAACCAAGCGAACTCTATTGCACCATTTAACACACAATCAGGATCAATGTCTACGTGGTCAATCGCTTGCCGCATGAGCACAAGCCCAAATGCAAACAACACTGTAAACACAATGCCCATCGATGCCCCAACTTCTACCTTGCCTATTGATTGAATTGCTTGCACTAAGAATGCGGTAATAAGACCTACAACAACTGCACCGATAAGCATTGCCATTGGGTCGCGTGACCCTGTTACTAAAAAAGCTATGGCAATGCCGGGCAACACTGTATGACTTATCGCATCGCCCATTAAACTCATGCGCCGTAAAACTAGAATAGTTCCAGGAATTGCACAACCGGCTGCACACAGCGCACCGATAATCACAATCCAAGTATCTATTTCTGTCCAATTCATGCCTTGTCCCCAATCGGGTGAGGCGAGGATAACGGTTGTCCAGAGTCAAGCAGTTGCTCAAGTTTATCCACAAGGTCTTTGCCAAGAATGTGCTCTATCATGTCCGCATCCCGATCCACGTGCGAGGGGGCAATGTCTGCGTACGTAATCAAATAGACTTCCCACAAGCGGTGATTGCGTACAACTCTTTTTGCTTTGGCAAAACCCGCCTCGGTAACTATCCACTCGCCATGTTGCAAGTGTGTTGCGTATTTCTTACTCTGCGCACGCTTCAACAACGAGCGTACACCCGCAAGTTTCCATGAGCGGAGCAAGACTATAGATTCAATTCGGAATGTTTTTTCGGTTTTGTCTTCGCACACTTCCCACATTGCTCGAAGAATATGTTGCATACCCACTCGTCGTTGCAATTGAAGTCTTCGCCATTGGCTAATGACAACTCCATTGTTTCGTCCAAAGATAAAGCTTACAACAAACAAGAAACCGCAAATCAGGACAATAACTGGTCCCGTCGGCATTCGTGGCACCAACGCACTTACTGTTGCGCCTAACCATCCACTTGCGCTGCCTATAATCGCAGAAAGAATAAGCATAGACGTAATATTTTTTGCCCAATACCGTGCTGATGCTGCTGGAATGATAAGCATTGCAACCGCTAGCACAAGCCCTACTGATTGCAGGGCTATGACGGTAACAACTGCAACCATGCCCATTAGCACAATATCTAATTTTACAACTGGCCAACCTTGCGACGTGCTAAATTTTTCATCAAAGCAGAGCACCGTAAATTCTTTTCGCAAAATTACCGTCACTAGAAAAATGACCGTTGCAACTGCGACCATTGTCCACGCATCGCTAGCCACCATGGACGCCGCCTTACCAAATATGAAACCTTGCAACCCCGCTGCACTTCCACCTGGCATTTCAGTAGCAATTTTAAGCAAGCACAAACCTAAGCCGAATAACACACTTAAGACTATGCCTATAGCTGCATCATCTTTGAGTCGAGTTGTATGGCGTATTGCAAGAATCAATAGCACGCCAATGCAACCAAACACGAACGCTCCTAGCAGGAGCCCAAGCATAGATTTACCGTCGCCACCAACAGCAACAGCAACCATAAAAGCCACTGCAATCCCAGGTAAAGTTGCATGGCTTAATGCATCTGCAGTGAGTGCTCTTTTGCGTAACAGCAGAAACGTTCCGATGATGCCTGCTGCTGCACCAAGTGCCATAACGCCAAGGACTACAACGCGTGTGTTGTATTCTTCAAGAAGAAGTACATCCAAGAATTGTTCAAGAGAAGGAAAAACAAAACGCGTATCTGAAATTGAGTGGTTGGCAATCAACCTACGACCTTGTGCTTGGCTAGCCTATCTGTCGCTTCAGACAGCAGGGTCAACCGACCACCGTACGTTTTCTTTAAATTTTCATCAGTGAATACTTCTTCAACTGGTCCGTGTGCTACAACGCGCATGTTCAACATAATGACATGGTCAAAATATTCTGTAACGGTTTGTAAATCGTGATGCACTACGATAACGGTCTTTCCGTTAGAACGAAGGTCAGCAAGCACTTGCACAATCGCTTTTTCAGTTGCAGCATCTACGCTAGCAAAGGGTTCATCCATAAAATAAATAGTAGAGTCTTGGGCAAGTGCTCTGGCGAGGAAGACACGCTGTTGCTGCCCGCCAGAAAGTTGATTAATCTGCCTGTGTGCATACTCCGCCATACCAACACGCTCAAGCGCCTCTATCGCAAGGTTGCGATCTTTGCGAGTAATTGGTTTGCACCAACCTATTTTTCCATACCTGCCCATAAGCACAACACCAAGAGCGTCTATTGGAAAATCCCAATCGACTGATTCCCTTTGTGGCACGTATGCAACTAGTTTTCGTTGTTTTTTAAATGGTTTTCCATACAACAGGACATCACCAGAAGCCCTTGGCACAATATCAAGCACCGCTTTTATGAGTGTACTTTTACCAGCGCCGTTTGGTCCAACGATAGCAACAAGTTTGCCTTCAGGTATGTCAAGGTCGACATCCCACAAAACAGGTTTGCGATGGTACGCAACGGTTAAGTCGTGAATAGAGACCGGCGAATTTGCACTGTGCCCAACTTCTAACGACATCTCAATTGTCTTTCAAAGATGCAAAGCCGCCCTGAGTTGCATCTCCACCAAGTGCTCGTGTCATAGTTGTAATGTTGTGGTCAAGCATGCCAATATATGTTCCTGTGTATGTGCCAGGTTGCCCCATTGCATCAGAGAACAACCGACCGCCAATATGCACTTCGTGGTCTTTTGCTTTTGCGCCTTCAATGAGCGCATTCACATTTCTGTCAGAAACACTAGATTCAACAAAGACAGCTGAAATTTTATTATCTACAAGCATGTTGACAAGGCGATTTATATCTTCGATACCTGCTTCTGATTCTGTAGACAACCCTTGAATACCAACAACATTAATTCCGTACGCCCTACCGAAGTAGTTAAAGGCATCGTGCGCAGTAATTAACACTCGTTTATCTGCAGGAATGGACGCAATTGAGCGAATTGCATATTCATGAAGCGCATCAAGTTTTGCTCGATACGCCGTAGCATTTCGTTTGTAATCTTCGCAGTTCGCTGGATCTTCTTGGCAAAGCGCGGTTGCTACCGCTTGCACCGCTTGCGACCATGCTGAAACATCCATCCACACATGCGGATCCCAATGGCCTTCAAATTCTGGAGGCTCAAGTAAAAATGTTTCTTCAATAAGTTCTGTTACTGGGAATACCACTTTTCCCAACCGAGCTGCTTTGAAGAATGTATCTGTCATTCTCCCTTCAAGCATGAGACCGCTGTAAAACACCATGTCTGCCGATACGATTGCTTTTGCGTCTGCTGCAGTTGGTTTATACAAATGAGGGTCAATTCCCTCGCCCATCAGTGATGTAACTGTTGCATGGTCTCCGGCAACTTGCCGAGTAATGTCAGCAACCATTCCTGTGGTCGC
>JABJDN010000204.1 GCA_018665385.1 Phycisphaerae bacterium
ACAAGTTGCAGCAGAAGAAATTAAATTCATTGATATTTCTCCAAAACAACTCGTTGGCGTTTCCGCTTCACTGATTCCGTTCCTTGAACATGACGATGCGAACCGCGCATTGATGGGTTCAAACATGCAACGCCAAGCGGTTCCACTTATTATTCCAGACCCGCCGATTGTGGCAACAGGAATGGAAAAAATAGTTGGCCACTACTCCGGCATGCTCGTTAAGGCGAAACAAGGTGGCACAGTTACATTCGTAGACTCGCGACGAATTCTTATCGATAATTCTAATGAGTACATCCTTAAAACATTCCGCGGTTTAAACGAGCGTACCTGTCAATCACAGAAACCTATTGTAAAAATGGGCGATATTGTTACAGAAGGCCAGATCATCGCAGACGGTGCTTCTACAGTGCAAGGCGAACTCGCTATAGGCAAGAACATCCTTGTTGCTTTCAATACATTTGATGGATACAACTTTGAAGATGCGATTGTTATTAACGAACGCCTTGTCAAAGACGACGTATTTACATCCATCCACATTGATTCATACGAAGTTGAAGTTCGAGACACAAAACTTGGAAAAGAAGAGTTCACTCGTGACATTCCAAACGTTTCAGAACGTCAGCTTATGAACTTGAATGACGAAGGCATCATCCGGGAAGGCGCTCGCGTCGGACCTGGCGATATTCTTGTCGGCAAAGTTGTACCTAAAAGTAAAAACGAACTCACTCCTGAAGAAAAATTGCTCCATGCAATCTTTGGTCGTGCTGGCGAAGACGTGAAAAACGAATCGCTGAACGTCCCTGCAGGTTCAAGTGGTGTCGTCATTGGCACAAACCACTTCAGCCGCCGGATGCACCTTGATGCTGATCAAAAGAAAATGATTAAGCACAAGATGGACGAGTACGAGGATGAAATGAACAGCAAAGCCATTTCGCTCTTTAGAGAAATGATTGCTGAGATGAATGAAAACCTTGGCTCTGAAATGGTTGACCCTGCTACACGTCAAAAAGTTGGCCTGTCAGATATTCCAGAAGTTATTCTTGAACAAATTGATGGCTTCTCTGAAAAATGGATTAAGGGTTCTAAAGACGCGAAAGCTGATGCAACTGTAGTACATGCACAATTTTGGCCACGTATTGCCGCAATCCAGAAGGAAAGCAAGCGTCGATTAGAACACATGAAGCGTGGCGATGAGCTCGCTTCAGGCGTATTAGAAAAAGTCGTCGTATATCTTGCAAATAAACGCGCGATTTCAGTCGGCGACAAAATGGCTGGCCGTCACGGCAACAAAGGTGTTATTGCACGTATTGTTCCTGAAGAAGATATGCCGTACATGGAAGACGGAACACCAGTTGACATTTTGCTCAACCCACTTGGTGTGCCTTCACGTATGAACGTTGGTCAGCTTCTTGAGTTGCATCTTGGCTGGGCTGCTAAAGTCCTCGGATTCCAAGCGGTAACACCAGTATTTGACGGAGCAACAGAACTTGAAGTTCTAGGAGCAATCCAAGAGGCTAACGATTCTGTTGTTGCAAAACGTAAAGCTTTCGAAGAAACAGGCGAAAACCCTGGTGACCCGAGAGAAATTTTGGCTGAAATCCCATTCGCTGGCAAAGTCCAACTTCATGACGGAAGAACTGGCGAACCATTCTCACAACCAACTTCTGTTGGTGTCATGTACATGCTGAAATTGCACCACCTTATTGATGACAAAATTCACGCACGTTCAACTGGCCCTTACAGTTTGATTACGCAACAACCACTCGGTGGTAAAGCAAGAACTGGTGGCCAACGCTTTGGTGAAATGGAAGTGTGGGCATTAGAAGGGTACGGCGCAGCATATATGTTGCAAGAACTCCTCACTGTTAAAAGTGATGACGTCGAAGGACGTACCAAGATTTACGATTCCATTGTCAAGGGCACAAACGTACTCGAAGCTGGCATGCCAGTAGTATTCGATGTGTTGTGTCACGAGATTCGAGGCCTTTGTATGAACATTGAGTTGGAGAAGGATCATGAGGAAACAGGAAGTCTCCTTTGATCCAACTTCGTTATAGCACGCAGCACTCTTCAACACAGATAGGAAAAACGAACTATGTCTGAACATGTCTTTGATAAAGTTAACGATTTTAACTCAGCCCGTATCGGCTTGGCTAGTCCAAGCGATATCCGAAGCTGGAGTTTCGGTGAAGTTAAAAAGCCTGAAACTATTAATTACAGAACGTACCGCCCTGAGAAGGATGGTCTTTTCTGTGAACGAATCTTTGGTCCTGAACGCGATTATGAATGTGGCTGTGGCAAATACAAGGGCACAAAATTCAAAGGAATTATATGTGACCGTTGTGGTGTCAAAGTAACACACTCCCGAGTTCGCCGAAAACGAATGGGACATATTAATCTTGCAGCTTCCACAGTGCATATCTGGTTCTTCAAAGCGCTACCAAGTCGTCTTGGCACTCTGCTTGCTATGAAAACATCAGACCTTGAGAAAATCATTTACTTCCAAGATTACGTCATTCTTGTACCCGGCGATGCAGATATCGAAGGCGCACCAGTTGAATACAAACAAGTAATCACGGAAGATCAATACCGCGAAATTCGTAGCCGAGGCGGCTATGGTGATTTCCGTGCAGAAATGGGAGCCGGCGCAGTTCGCGAACTTATTGAAGCACTTGACCTTCACGAAGAAGTTCTTGAAATCCGCGAGGGTCTTGCGAATACACGTTCGAAGCAAAAGACTGCTGACCTTGCGAAACGATTGAAACTTATCGAGCATTTGCGTACTAGCCACAATGAACCTGAATGGATGATTCTTGATGTTGTGCCAGTTATTCCACCAGAATTACGTCCGCTTGTCATGCTGGAATCAGGCAACTTCGCAACAAGCGATTTGAACGACTTGTACCGAAGAATTATCAACCGAAACAACCGATTGAAAAAACTGATGGACTTGAACGCACCAGAAGTAATTATCCGAAATGAAAAGCGAATGCTTCAACAAGCTGTTGATGCGTTGTTTGACAACGGCCGTTGCAGACGCCCAGTTCTCGGTTCATCTAACCGTCCATTAAAATCTATAACAGACATGATTAAGGGTAAGCAAGGTCGTTTCCGCGAAAACTTGCTCGGTAAGCGCGTTGATTATTCAGCACGTTCAGTAATTGTGGTCGGTCCAAACCTAAAACTGAACCAGTGCGGTCTTCCAAAGAAAATCGCATTGGAATTGTTCCAACCATTTATTATTCGTCGATTAAAAGACCAAGGACTTGCAGACACAATTAAGTCTGCGAAGCGAATGCTTGAGCGACGAGACGAAGAAGTATGGGACATTCTTGAGCAAGTTATTCACCAGCATCCAGTACTGCTTAACCGTGCTCCTACCCTTCACCGTATGGGTATTCAAGCATTCGAACCAGTACTTGTTGAAGGTAAGGCCATTACCTTACACCCCCTCGTATGTACCGGCTTTAATGCTGACTTCGATGGTGACCAAATGGCTGTCCACCTTCCGCTTTCTGTAGAAGCACAAACGGAAGCGCAAGTGCTCATGCTTTCAACGCATAACATTTTCTCCCCTGCGCATGGCAACCCACTAGTTTCACCAAGTCAAGATATTGTCATGGGTGTCTACTTCCTTACGCATATGGATCTTAACGATACACGTGAGGAAAAAGAGTTACGCAAATTCCGTAACGCACACGAAGCAATTCTTGCATACGACTATAAACAAATCTCGCTACAAGAGAAAATTCAAATTCGGTTGCCTCGGTACCCGAAAGTTGTAAACGATGAAAAAGGACCTGTAGAAGAAATGCCATCAAATGGCAGAATCATAACTACTGTTGGTCGAATCCTATTCTGCGAAATCCTTGCGCAAGACATGCCGTTCTATAACTGCACGCTTACGAAAAAGGGTTGCAGCCGTGTTATTGACGACACGTATGAAATTAAAGGTCGACCAGCGACGCTCACCCTTCTTGACGACATGAAAGAAGTCGGATTCAAAGCCTCAACATGGTCTGGCATCTCAATTGCTATTACAGACATGCGTATCCCTTCCAACAAAGAAGAGTTACTCGAAGGCACACAAAGTAAAGTCGACCGTGTTGAAATAGCAACTGCTGCTGGTGCGATTACGAACCAAGAACGTCATAACCAACTTCTTGACTTGTGGTCCCATTGCCGTGAAGAACTTACTGTGTCATTGATTAAAACACTCGAAGTTGACCGTCGAAATCCTGAAGACAACAGCTACATAGATGTAGATTCAAACGATGGCATTCGATATCTAAATCCTGTGTACTTAATGTCCACATCGGGCGCGCGTGGTAACGTTAGCCAGATGCAACAACTTGCTGGCATGCGTGGTTTGATGACGAAACCAAGTGGTGAAATTATTGAAACACCGATTAAAGCGAACTTTAGACAAGGCCTGAATGTTCTTGAATACTTCTCGTCAACACACGGTGCTCGTAAAGGGTTGGCTGATACAGCTCTTAAAACTGCTGACTCCGGTTACTTGACTCGTAAGTTGTATGATGTTGCACAACCAGTTGTGATCAACGATTACGATTGCGCAACTAAACGTGGCATAACAAAACGTGCTGTGTATAAGAACGACGAAATTCATGTTCAACTTCGCGAACTGATCATTGGTCGTACAAGTATGCAAACTGTTATCAACCCAGTTACCGACCAAGTAATTGTTTCGAATAAACAAGTCATCAATGAGAAGATTGCTATAAATCTTGAACAACTCAATATCGATGCTGTTCAAGTTCGAAGCCCACTTACTTGCGAGAGTGAATCTGGTTGTTGCGCACTTTGCTACGGGCATGACCTTTCAACAAGTCAACTTGTTGAAGAAGGCATGGCTGTAGGTACAATCGCAGCACAGTCAATTGGTGAACCAGGAACACAACTTACAATGCGTACATTCCACACAGGTGGTGTTGCGTCCCGTGAGTTTGTTGAAACTAATTACAAAGCGCCTCACTCAGGAACTATGATGCTCCGTGACTGTAACGAAGTACCACTTCCAGAGAATAACGCTGGCCACCTCATCACGCTGAAGCAAACAGGCGAACTGTTTATCGTCGATGACAAAGGTCGCGAAATAGATAAAGCGTTCCGCGTTCCTTACGGTGCAATTCTTCGAATGGCATCAGGAACCAAAGTCAAGAAGGGCAACATCCTTGTTGAATGGGATCCCCACGTGATGCCCATTCTTGCAGAGAAAACTGGTACCGTTGTCTTTAAGGACATCGAAATTGGTACCACATTGCGAGAAGAAGAAAACAAAGGTGTGAGCGAACGAATTATCACAGAACACACTGGCGAATTGCATCCTCAAGTTCTTATCCAAGAAAATGAGCAAACACTCGACTTCCATCACCTTCCTGCAAAAGCGCGACTAGAAGTAAAAACCGGCGACACTGTTGTTACTGGACAAATGCTTGCTCGTCGCCCACGCGAAGTGAAAGGAACTGCTGATATTGTTGGTGGTTTGCCTCGTGTTACTGAAATCTTTGAAGCTCGCGTTCCGAAGGAACCATCAATTCTTGCCCAAGTTACTGGCCGAGTTGATCTTCAATCAGATCGTAAACGCGGCAAAATGGTTATCCATATTGTCCCTGAAAACAGTGACCCTGTTGAACACCTTGTTCCGCAAGGCAAACACTTGCTTGTACACACAGGTGATAAAGTAATCGCTGGGAGCCAACTGACTGAAGGGCCTCGAGATCCAAACAACATTCTTGACATTAATGGTGAAGAAGCGCTGTACAACTATATGATTTCAGAAGTTCAAAATGTCTACCGAGCACAGGGCGTGCCTGTTTCAGACAAACATATCGAAGTCATCCTTTCCCGTATGTTGAGCAAGATTCAAGTACAAAAAGCGGGAGATACTGAAATGTTACCGCTTGAGTTTGTAGAACGCTACAAGTTCCGCGTTGCAAACAAACTACTAGACAGCCTTCTTATCGTGAAGGACGCTGGAGATACAGGCTTCGCAGTAGGTGATCTAATCGACAAAGATGAAATCAAGGAAGCGAATGCAATTGCAGATGCAGAAGGAAAAGCACCAGCGAAGACGACTCGTCCGAAAAAAGCAACTGGTAAGCCATTACTTCTAGGTATTACGAAGGCAGCCCTTCAATCAGAGTCATTCCTATCAGGCGCATCCTTCCAAGAAACCACTAAAGTTCTTACTGAAGCGGCTTTACGTGGCGCTGAAGACCACTTAAAGGGTCTGAAGGAAAACGTTCTTCTCGGCCACTTGGTCCCTGCTGGTACAGGTTTTGAACCATACAAAAACATGAAAGTGAAGCTTTTGGTGGATCCACCAGCAATTGACGAGCACGAAGAAGAAAGCATGATTGCAGCCGCAACAGCTCGGGCAGAAGCCCTTGGTGCGCGTTCGAGCAGCCCAGCAGTCCAAATTCCAGCCTCTTCAAGCGCTGAGGTCTCTGAAATCTTGTAAAGAGAGGACATTTTTACCCCTACAAGCGCCCGCAGCATTTCTTGCTGCGGGTGCTTTTTTTGTAAATAAAAGCGGTTTTTACATGCAATCGTCCCCCTTGGTGCATAGAATATGGGGGTATGCAAATGCAAGGTAGCAACCCATAACAAGGGCACTTCTGCACCATGAAAATGCATGAGATGTCTTCGCAATGGCGAAGACAGTTGGTTCTTAGTATCACTGTCCGCGTATGGACACAGAGGAGTTTTTGAAAGATGCAATCACGTATTCTTACTCGTTTTACAACTTTCGTAGTGTTTATTTTTACTTGTTGCTTGACTGTACATGTCGTTGCAAATGAACGTGAACTTGCGCCACTCTTAAGCCCGGAAGGTTGGCAACTACTGAACTCAGTGGAAGCATATAGCAAGGGCTTCAATCCAACGAAGACAACAGGGCAAGAACTTGAGCCTCGCCGTGGAATTATCCAAACAGAGTTGATCAAGCGCCCTAACAGCCGCGTCAAAGTGAAGTTCAACGATAACTACGAAATTCGCCTTGATGTGCATAACAAACCATACTCACGAACACAAAGAGATGCGCAATCAATTGCAGAGATTTGTTCTTCGCTCGGTGTTACTTTAACTCGAACGATTTCACAAACGCCTGAAGAAATTGATGCGCTTATTCGCAAAGCAGAAAATGTCAGCCGAAAACAACAGCCAGATATTGCAGGTATTTACTGGATAAACGGCGACCCTTCTTCTGTTGATGTTGCTGCTGAATTGTTCTTTACTATGGAAGAAGTTGAGTGGGTTTTGTACAAACCTGTGTATTCAAAAATGCAACCAAGTGCTCCAGAGCAATCAGTGCTGCCACAAGCCAAACCTATAAACACAGAAGTGTACGGAGCATGCCTGCACAACATTAAAGACCAATGCGCTGAAAACATAACGGAAACACTCTGCCATGCTACTGGCGGTATTTTCTTGGGCAACGGTTCTATCTGCAATCGAGAAGTAACACTAAACAGCCGTCGTTCGCAACGAAGAGAAAACAATGACTTTATCGGCGGTGGCATTGTTGGTGCTTGTTGCTTGCCAAACAACACATGTGTTGATAATGTTGGTGGAATTGGCGACAACACTGCATGCGGCAATGCAGGTGGCTTTTTTGCTGGAGCAGGTACTGCTTGCGCTACATTCCCTTGCTCCGGAGTTGCTGGTGTTGTTGCAGGTGAATGTTGCGTACTCAACGCTGATGGCGTAACTGCAAATGGCTGTGTTATTGTTGCAACCGAAGTTCAGTGTGTATCAATTTACAACGGCGTGTTTCTTGGAATAAATACGGATGCTCCCCCAACGCCATGCGATGCGAGCCAAACTGATTGCCCTGCAGGTATTGGCCCTCCGTTTGCTAATTATAGTTTATGCGCCACCGATGGCGATTTTATTACCTATTTAAGTGGTGATTGTTATATCGATCAAACATCAGTTACTCAAACAAGTCGGTCTGCATTAGCTGCTGGCTGCGTTGATACTGCAGGAATTTTAGGTGGGCCAGGCGGTACATTAGCTGTACCATTAGGAACAGATTTCGTAGCCCTTACTGGTGCCGTTACTTTCTTTTCAAACGTCAACCTTGGTTCAACGTGCTGCGAAACTATTGGCAACGATGTGCCTGATTGTGCACCTCCAGGAGCATGGACAGCAATATGCGCAAGCTATGCACAAGCGTATGGCGTGCTAGGAACAGCAAATGCATGCCTTAGAACACCAGTGGCTGCAATCCCAACAAATAACTGCTTTGCTCCCCTTGGACCTACACAAGACAGAAGTGTGCAACCTGGTATTAACATGAACAACGTGGGTGCAGCAAATGAAGGCATTGTTATTTCAAATCCCTCCGGTGGGCTTGGCGCGGATACAACATGCACTATGCAAGTAGTTGACCCAACCGGCAATGCTTGCGCTGACGGAGCCTGTACGCTTAATTTGACAGGAAACGTTACGGGTGCCGTTGTAATACCAATGGCTGGTGGCAACCTTGGAGCACTCTCCGCAGCAGTAAACTTGGCTGGCAACGGTTGGACTGCGGTTGTTAATGGCCCTGGCACTGGATTGGATACAGCTATAAACCCTACTGGAGCAGTTCCAGTGTTTGCGACTGCCCTTTCATTCCCCCAATCAATCACGACTGTATCGTATGCTGGCGGTTGCGCAAGCGGGGTAGGTGTACCGACTTTCCCACGATCAGCAACAACACCTGATTATGCAAGCATGGGTCTGCTAACAAATCTAAATCCTGCGTTAATGCCTTGGCCTGGCAACCTCTTTAATCCGCCACAGCTTCTCGCATTCCCAAGTGACACGACAGCATTAACTCCAGACCAACTATTGCATGTTTCCCAGCTCCTTCCTTGGCCAATGGCTGGCTCCCCAATGCAAGGCGGTGCTCTCACCTTACCTCTTAGTGGAACTGCCGGCAATTTAGGATGGTACGGTGGTGATGGCGGCATTGATTTGTTCCCAACCGCAGCAAACCCTGGTGGATTTGGTGGCGCAGAAGTCTACCTAGGTTCCTACGGGTATGGTCAATTCTGGGCTGACGATGGTGTTGGTCCGGTAGGAGGAAATGGTCAACCAACTAGTGGCGCGTATGGTAACGGCGTAAAAGTTGCCGTTCTTGATTGGTCTGCATATGTACAACAACGAGCAATCGTAAGTCCTGGACCAGATAATATCCCAGGGACCGGCGATGATGTCACAGTCAACCTTGGTGGAATTCATGAGGAATTTCTTGCCAACGGCGTGCCAGGAACATCAACAGTTACCCTTGAGGGACTAGCCACAGGGCATAACCCCGTGACACTTCTATTCGACGAAAATATGCAATATGGATATTCAGCAGACCACGGTACAGCTGTGCTTGGTGTTATCGGTGCAAACTGGAGTACAAACTCTCCGTTACCAGGCGCGGCCACATACCCACCAAATTTACCTATCCGACGAAACGGTGCAGGAGGAATCACTCCAAATATTGGCGTCATGGGCCTTGCCCCAGACGCTGACCTATACTTTTTCCCACTTGCAACAAATACAGTTGCGGACAGACAAGACCAAGCCTGGTTCAATGCCATTGAAACAATGGATGCCGGCGATGTCATTTGTGCAGCGTACCGCCCTGTATCAATATCTGATGCTTTGCCAAACCTAAACTACTGGCCAGACACTTCCGCATATCTCACACTTGCAAATAGTCTTGGAATTTGCACTGTTATTCGTGCTGGTGACCGAGGCGTTGATTTAAATGCTATAGAATTGCCAGACGGCGATCAGAATACTATGGTTGCAACTTCTGTAACACCTGGTGCGCCGTTCAAACGATTAGCAAACGGTACGGGAGCTTCAAACTTTACGACTGGCGCTGCGGACTATACCTCGGCTTGCGCATCAGGATTTGGTCTTGGCGTAGTAGCATGCGGTAAAGGCCCTGCTCGAGATAATTACCTTGGTTACAGTACGATTGCATACGCAGGAGCAGGTTCACCCTACCCTTCGCCTTCTTCTGACCCACACATTGTGAATGCACAGTCGTATACGAACAACTTTTCAGGAACAGGTGCAGCTGCGGCACAGCTTGCGGGCTGCGTTGCACAAGTACAAGGGTTTACACGACAAATATACGGCGTAGCGATGGGGCCTCAAATTTGTCGCCAACTTATGGCGGGTGGCAAATACGAAGGGCGTAACAGGGATGGCAGTCCAAACTTAGTTCCCGCACCTCCGGGATATGCATTCCTTTCAGAACAGCTTGTTGATTCCTCATGTGATGCAATTGGGAATCTTACTTGGGACTTTTGCGCTGCTGCAACTGGAAACCTCACAGGCAACATGCTGAACCCTCGTGGCGCAATGGTGAACGCCATCATTAATCCAATTTTCGAAACGCCAAGTATTTCAAACACTATGTTTATTCGCGGAACATGGTTATTTGGCAATATTTTCTCACTTGCTGCTGCTGATGGCAATTTACTCGCAGCAACGCCTGTTCGCACATCTGCTCATATTCCATACAACCTGCCAGCAACTACTCCGCAAGTTCCTGGTGGCGCCGTGCGGTATCTGGGCAACGGTCTTACTACCGACTTGTACCTTACAGGCATTCTTTCAGATGACATGCCGTTCAACAACGCCATGACCGTAGATGTCACTTTATTCAGCGTGCAACAAGATAGTATGTACCTGATGTTAGAGATGTTTGACCAACGCACTGGTAGGTGGAAAGAAGCCTCTGCTGCCTCACTGCTTGTCCGAGGTGACGTCGGTGCTACCTTCCAAGTTGAAGGAGCATCGAACTACATCAATGCTGGTAACAACTCGTATCACGTACGGCTCGTAACACTTGACCTGAACTCGCCAAATGGTGGCCCCTCAGTCGTATACCCTGTGTATTACGACCAAGTGCTCATCAGTGCAGGGTTCATTCAGCATTAAGAATGCATACAAGACAATGCTAGAAACTCCAAACCCTGCAACCACGTTGGTTGCAGGGTTTTTTCATAATGAATACGAATGCTCGTATGCACATCTATGCGCATCAAAAAACGGCCACTGTGCATGGCAAGTTGGTTGGGAGTATTGCTGTAAGGTCTACTCGTGCTTATTTGTGTCTGATCATTGTAAGATGATTACCGCGTTCGTTTAGTTCAACTTCAGTCATGAACGCTCGAATCATTGCAAGGCCTCGCCCGGATGGCAAAGTCAGGTTTTCAGTTGCCGTAGGGTCAGGGATTGCTTCTGGGTCGTATCCTCGCCCCTGGTCAATGACTTGTATTTCTACGTGCGCTGGCGTGACATGCCAGTGAACTTCAATTTCACGTTCTTCGTCGCCACTATGACCGTGCAGTAGTGCATTCGCTAATGCTTCTTCTAACGCTACTCGTACAGAGAATAAGTCATGCTCTGAGTATTGCTGATCAACCATCAATGTAAGCACAGCCTCTTGCACTTCATCGAACGATTCGCGAACACCAAGTATGGTTCGCTGTTGCTTATATGGTTGTTCATTCTTTAAACACATACAGAGGAGTTTTTCCTTTGCAATACGTACCTACAAAAGGATGACGCCAGTTACCCCTTACATGGAATTATCGCACAGAGCTCATTGCTTCAGCAAGTGAATCGCAAAGAGTAAATGCTTTGTCTAACTTCGTAATTCTAAAGACATCGCGAATTGGACCTTCTAAAGACGCCAATACAAGTTTCCCCTTCTTGTCTCCAACCTTTGCGTTGACTGTTATAAGCATTCCAAGAGCAGAAGATGAAAGAGCATTTACATTTTGGAAATTCAATACTATCTTAGGGCAACCCTTGCGTTCGATCACTGATATAAGTTCGTCGCCTATCCGGCGAATACAAACTTCGTCTAGGATATTGCTCTCTACAAACTCGACATTAGTAATGCCATCTCGTTCGAAAATTTGTAACAGTGAATGTTCTGCCATAGTATTGTTCCTTCCTTAGTAAATAAGGAGTAGCTTATCTTAAGAATGAGTCGCTTGAGCCTGCATCTAAAATGCGACGACTAAAGAGCATCTCTTCATTTTCTTGCTGGATAATAATTTCAGGTCGCAAGAGGATAATCAAGGTTGTTTCTTCGCGGTTTGTTGTTCTGTTCGTGAAGAACCTGTTTAGGTATGGTATTTTTGAGAGTACTGGAACACCCACTTCAGTCTCGTATTCACGAACTTTGCGTTGGCCGCCAAGAAGTGCCGTACCTTTATCTGGAACAGAAACTGTTGTTCTAATACGGTGTTGTATGGTAATAGGTAGTTGTACAGTGGAGCTAATTTGGCCTGCTGCGCCAGCACCACCGCCACCGCCACCGCCAGCTGCCACTGCTTCTACTTGTGCTCCCTGTGGGTCAAAAGTAACCTCTTGAACGTTGAAGTCTACCTCCATAGTCACATACCGACGGTCTGCTGATATAACGCCTTGCACTTCAAAACGAACTCCAGATCCTGCAGTTTGAATAACAGGTGTATAGCCAATCGCACCAGCATTTGAATTTAAGTTCAGCGAAGAAACATACGATACTTCGCGAGCGATGTTAATCCATGCACGTTGACCATTGTGCATTGTTAAACGAGGGGCAGTAAGGATGGTATTCCTTTTGTCTGCTTGAGTCGCTTCAATCATAAGGTCAACTTGTACATCATCAAGGAATTGCAATCCAAAACCCAACGCTGGATTAGCGCCTGAAACCAATTGGCCAAATGCGTTGTAGTTGTTAATGGTGTCAATTAACTGGTTACTTCCTTGAACGATTCCAAGAGGGCTAATGCCATCTGTGTGACCAATCGGTGCACCTGGGCTACCGTATGTGTACACAATCTGGCCAGTAGCAGGGTCGTACGTACCAAACATATTGCCCGTAGCCACGTTTGTGCCCGGAGCAACTGGAAGTCCAGTTGCCGGATCAATTGTTGTGTAAATGATTGGATTTTGTACCTGACCTGTGCCAGGGACGAAGAAATCGCTCAACTGCGCGTTCGGGTCAACGGCTTGCATTTGGTCAAAGAGACCTTGGTTTGTATTGAAGTATACGTCAAGGTCGAAACCGATTTGCTCAAACCAATCTGTTGAAATTTGTAAAAAGCGTGACTCAACATTTATCTGCAACGCACGAACTTCTCGAAGTTTTGCGAGCAATGATGTTATCTCACGGTGTACAGAAGGTGTTTGCTTAATAATAAAATTACCATTGATAGCATCAATTTCATGTTGGCCTTCGTCGTCCCATTCCCAAGCTCCAGAAGGACTTGTAATGTATTTTTCGATGAGTTCCTTCAGCTCGTCCATAAGTTGTTCTTGCGTCTTGCCGTCGTCAACATCACCGTCGCCGATGCCGCCACTACCGCCGCCGCC
>JABJDN010000034.1 GCA_018665385.1 Phycisphaerae bacterium
CCTGGGAAAGAGGGGCCACTAATTTTTGTGTCCATGCCAGCTTCATCAACGTCCGAACTTATTTCGCGATGGGCAGGTTTTGTTGCAGACCCAAGACAATCGTTTGATGCCCTTCAAGCAGTTGTGTATCAAAAACTTGTTCGCAAGCTTTGCGAAAACTGTCGAGTTGCTTACACGCCGTCAGCGGACTTAGCGAAACAAGGGTTACCCGTAAATACAGTTGAACAGCTCTACCGCAAAAGTGGGCAAGTTGAACATAAAAACAAAATCGTTGAATGCCCAGTGTGCAAAGGTAACGGGTATCTAGGGCAAATCGGCGTGTTTGAAACACTTTTCCTAGATAGCGATACTAGAAAACACCTCATTGCAGGCGACCTAAAAGCCGCGATGGCTGAAGCAAAACGCAAGAAAATGTACATCCGTTTGCAAGAAGCAGCATGGCAAAAGGTTGCCTCTGGTGAAACATCACTAGAAGAATTCGGGCGTGTGAATAAAAAGAAGCCAACGAAAAAGAAAGCACCTGCGAGTAAATAAGAACCATGTTTATTATTTTTAACATAGCAATCGTCGGACTCGTTTTACTCATCGCATATTGGTGGTCGAACGAAGGTCTTTTTAGTGCCGTTCTACATATGGTTTGTGTCATAACTGCTGGAGCATTTGCACTAGCGCTGTGGGAGCCACTCACAATGTGGATGATGAGTGGCGGAAGCTTTGATAATTATGCATGGGGATTCTCTCTTGTTGGCGTATTTGCAATCACCCTTCTTATCCTTCGAGTAGCGAGTGATAAAATTGCTCCTGCAAATATCCAATTCCCAAGTTGGGCAAACCTTGCTTTCGGTGGCGCTGCAGGGTTTGTTTCGGGCGTGTTATCCGTCGGTATCTGTTTGATTGGCGCAGGGTACGTGCAATCAACAAATCACATTATGGACTACCGTGGGACTGCTCGTGCAGAAGCCGGCAAAGAAATTGAAAAGGTAAATGCACCTTGGCTCGATGTAACGTATCTTACTTCTGCTTTTTATAGCAAGCTTAGCGTTGGCACCTTACACCCAGATTTGTTTGGTGGCATGCCGCTTCAACAGTTCAATCCTCGTATGGATGAACAAGCAACACTGTTGCGTGATACAGTCCAAGAGGGCAATGGTCAAATTTCAATCATGCGACGAGACGCTGAGGTGCTCACTTTTGCAAAAAGCGAGAATGGATTGGCCATAGTACAAGTGAAATTTGCACCAAGCGCGCGGGACTTCAATAAACAGTTGGTACTTGCTAAATCTCAAGTTCGTCTTGTCGACGAAGTTCGTAATGGCAACGAACCAAAGGTATACTTCCCTGATTCGTGGAAGCAGAAAGTGCAAAACACAACGACAAAAGATTTTTCAGAAGAACTCTTTGTGTTTGATGGTATCTCCTCTTACGCCACAAGTATTCCAGGCCAATCCGAAATCATGCTTACCTTTGTGTTTGATACAAGAAACACTCGGCTGAATCCTAAATTCATTCAAATTCGAGGCACGCGTTTCGAACTTACAAAAACTATTGAACTTACTTCTGCTGATGCAACTGTATTCTTAACTAATGATGATTCTGAAAATCAAATTGTTGACAGAGACGTATTCGGCAATGATATTCAAGATCTCGTAAAAAACACATCAAAGTTGCCTCTACGCACTTCTGTAAACTCCCTGCAAGGATCGCTTCAAGTAAACGACTTAGATTACCTGACACAAGGCCGGCTCATTGGCGGCAACAAATCAAACACCAGTAGAGGAAAAACTGTAAAAGGTATTGCCGCATTTGAAGGCACGGGCATTGTGCAACTTGATGCATCGCCCGGCAAAGCCGCAGCGTTTGAAGATTTGTACAAAACAGAATCCGATGCTTCAATTATTCTTGTTGACTCTCAGGACAGAGAATATAAACCGTTTGGCTATTATATTATTCAAGGAAAGAAGATTGACATGATTCTTACTCCTGACGAACCTATTCAAAGTATGCTTGGCATTGAAAACTTTATTTCGAAAGTTCGACCAGGGAAAGATATAGAGTTCAAACTTCTCTTTATGGTTACAGCTGATGTAGATATTCGCGAATTCAGAATCGGCGATATTACTATAGGTCGTTGCGATGTTGAAGTTGAAGCCCAACGCCAGAAGTAAATCTTAGTCAGTTACTTTTCGTCAAGCAGTCGTTCAACCCAGTTGATATCGAAATCTGCTGAAACGAATGCATGTTGCGTTAACAACCGCTGATGCAAGGGAATTGTTGTTGCTATTGGGGCTACGACAAACTCTCCAAGGGCTGCACGCATTCTATCTATCGCTTCGTTACGGTCCCTGCCGTGCACAATAAGCTTAGCAATCATTGAGTCATAATTAGGCGGAATGCGATACCCTGGAATGACATGTGTTTCTAAGCGTACTCCTGGCCCTCCAGGAGTTTTCCATGTTTCGATAGTGCCCGGCTGCGGCATAAAGTTTTTGCTTGGGTCTTCAGCGTTTATACGGCATTCGATAGCATGGCCCTTCAGTTGAATTTCATCTTGGGTCCAAGACAATTTCTCGCCTGCTGCAACACGAATAGATTCTTTCACAATATCAACACCTGTAATCATTTCTGAAACAGGATGTTCCACTTGCACGCGAGTATTCACCTCAAGCATAAAAAACTCTTGCTTTTTATTCATCAAGAATTCAACTGTAGCGGCGCCACTATAATTTGCCTTGCGAATCAGTTCTGCGGCGGATTCACAAACTCGGTTACGAATTTCTGCATCAACGCCGGGGGCTGGACCCTCTTCGATTAATTTTTGATGTCGTCGTTGGCTTGTGCAATCCCGGTTAAACAAATGCACTGCGTTGCCGTGCTTGTCACCCAACACTTGCACTTCAATATGACGTGCTTGGTCGAGGAACTTTTCAAGATACACTGCACCGTTGCCAAATGAAGCAATAGCCTCTTGCTGAGCAGCAGTTACTGCTGTTCTCAGCGCTGCCACATTGTGCGCTATACGCATGCCCTTGCCACCACCACCTGCTGTTGCTTTTACAATGACGGGGTATCCAATTTCAGCTGCAATTTCAATAGCTTCGTCTAACTCTTCAATTTCACCATCTGTTCCGGGGAAAACTGGCGTACCTGCTTTGCGAGCAAGACGTTTGCAATTAATTTTATCCCCAAGAAGGTTCATCGCTTCAGGAGTTGGGCCAATAAATTCAATATGGCAATCTCTGCAAACTTCAGCAAAGTGAGCATTCTCAGCGAGGAAGCCATATCCCGGATGGATTGCTTCAGAGTCAGTCATTTCAGCGGCAGAAATTATTCTATCGATTCGCAAATACGAATCCGCCGATGGCGCTTTGCCAATGCATACACTTGCATCTGCAAGTTCAAGCCATGGAGCATCTGCGTCTGCTTCTGAATAGACGCAGACGGTTTCGACGCCTAGCTCGCGAGCAGCCCGAATGATGCGTAATGCGATTTCACCTCTATTGGCGATTAAAATTCTACCGAACATTGCTAGACTTTCTTATTGTTTTACTAGGAACAAAGGTTGGCCAAATTCAACTGGCTCGCCGTTAGCGACAAGGATTTTCGTAACAGTGCCAGAACACTGCGCTTTAATTTCGTTGAAAATCTTCATCGCCTCAATAATACAAACTGTAGTGTCTTCACTCACTGTGTCACCAACCTCGATGAAGGATGGAGAATCGGGATCTGGTGATGGATAATATGTGCCGACCATTGGGCTTACGATTTCAACCCCTTCTTCAACAACAGGTTCAGCAGCAGGTTCAGGAGCAGCAACCGGTGCAGCGGATGCACCCTGGACAGCAGGAGGAACTGCAACTGGCGCAAGTGCAACTGGCGCAACTGTTTCAAACGTTTCGCCATGCCTGCGAATAGTCACTTGCTCATCTGTATCTCGCAGATCCATTTCAGCCAAATCATTGGCGACCATCAATTTTACGAGCTCTTTTAATTTTCGTATATCAATCATGTGGCGAAGTATAGCGAACTTCATCGAACATGCCTACTTTGTACGCCATATCACTCGAACAATTGTATTTGAGTATCTTACTGGCGAAGCGCAACAGGCTTTGATAGAATTTCGTTTAACAGTATGGCATTACGCAAGTTAGGCATATCTGAAAGAAGCGTAGCGATTTCTTTTGCCGCTTTTCGTTCGCGCCTTGACGAATCCTTAGCCACTCGGACAGGGCCGTTCTTAGCGTACAGAGAAGTGAGGCCTTTAATTTTTTTGCCTTGCGGAGCTTTTTTTGGCACTCTTGGCTCTACTGGCTCTACTCGCGAAAGTGCAGCAGAGGGTGCAGCAGTTCGATTTCTTCGCCGTAGTGACTCTACGCGAATTTGCACCGGGTCTGCTTTCCAAACCTTAACCGCGTCGCCATTACCCGTAGAAAGCGCATTTGCTGCTGCAAGTTTCTTAGCCGCAGCTTGCTTCTTTGCGAGAATCCCTGAGATTATCGACCAAACAACGCTTACTATGATGATGATTGTTCCAATCTTCATAGTTTCAGTATATCGTCTTTACGCTATGACGAGGTGGCGTTTTCCAGCCTCATCTACTGCCCAATTGAGATCAACACCATAAATGCCCCCAAGAGATGATGGAGTGAGCACAGCGTTGGTCTGCCCATCTAGCACGATACGCCCCTCCTTCAAGACGATTACAGCATCAGCAATTTCCATAGCAAATGAAATATCGTGCAAAGCAGCAATGACAATATCCCCTTCGCTAGCGCATTGCTTCAGCATTTCGCCCATCGATTTAAGGTGATGCATATCTAAAGCAGAACTTGGTTCATCAAGGACGAGCATCCCACCCGGTGTTCGTTGTGCAAGTGCCCTCGCCATAGCGGCACGCTGCCGCATACCCGCACTCGCGCCATGCCAAAGTGATTCGCTTCTATCAAGTAACTCGACTTGTCTAAGAGCATCAGTTACGCGACTTTCTGAAGGGCCTATTGCGTATCTGCCAAGTTCAACGACCGTTCGAATAGTGAATGCTCCTGAAACTTCTGCAATTCGAGGGACCCATGAAATTTTTGATGCTCTGTCGTGCGGAGTCATTTTGTCTACGCGTACACCGTCTAGCTCAACCCTGCCTTTTGATGGAGTTGTTAGACCAGCAATAGTTCGAAGCAAAGTGGTTTTACCTGAAGCGTTAGGGCCGAGCACCGCGATGACTTTCCCGCCATCTGCACTTGAGTGTACACCTTGCAATGCTGTAAGTTTCCCGTATCGCATAGTCACATCAGAAATTTTCAGTCTCATACTCGCCCCCTGTTTCTAAGCAATAATCCTAGGAATACAACTCCGCCAATAACACTCGTCACAATTCCGATAGGCAAACGGCCAGAACCTATGTCAACGATTTGCCGAATGTCATCTGCAAATACTAATAGGCATGCACCCATGATTGCTGTTGCAATCGTTAACGACCTATGCGAACCGCCTAAAAACAGACGCGCACCATGCGGTGCTATAAGCCCAACAAAAGCAATTGGGCCTGCGAGCATGACGCCAATTGCAGCCAGAATACTAGAAACTAAAAAAAGACGCGTTCGAATTCGAGGAAGATTAACGCCAACACTTGTTGCTTCGTCATCTGAAAGACATGCAGCATCTAACGTAGGACCCCACCAAGAAATCAGGGCGATACCAAACACCGTCGCCCCGCCTAAAGTGCCTAATTTCCACCAAGATTCAACCTCTGGCAAACTGCCCATCAACCATGTTGTGAACGAGCCTCGTAGACCCATCGGAACAGCATGCTGCAGAACCATTATCCCTGCGCCGCAAAGTACCGATACTACAACACCTACCAAGACCATCGTCATAGGATCAATTCCTGTACGCCTTCGCGATAAGATATAGACCAGAGACAGCGTACCGACAGCTCCGAGTATCGCGCCGCCCGACTCGCTTCCAACGAATGTTGCACCATATGTATGTTCAAAATACATAGTTGCCATGACGCCAAGGCCTGCCCCACTTGAAAGACCTAAGATCCAAGGTGATGCCAACGAGTTTCGCAACAATACTTGTAATCCCATTCCCGACACGCCAAGCCCAGCGCCAACGATTAACGCAGAAATCAAAGGAACCACTCTGTATAAAACAAATTCTTGTTCAGGAATTGCAAGTGTTATAGAACCATCAACTTGGCGAGCGATAAGCAAACGCAAAGCTATTCCAGCAAAAAGCAACAAAAGTAAAAAAACAATAGTCGCTGTAGTTCTAATTTTCATGGAAGAACCAGCTGTTGCATCTCTTTTGCAACTTCAACAAGGTAACTCGATGGCACAAGGACGTGTTCATGTTCAAATGGTATCACTTCAAACCCCAATGAACGCAACACTTCTACAGAAGAATTTTTAATTTTTGAATCGGACACCACAATAATCAGGCCTGGCTTTAATCTGCCAATATCTTCGAGCGAAAGCGAGACCCAGCCCTCTTTCGAAATGGCGTTTTGTACACCAACTGCTTGAAGAATATCATCTAAATATGTTTCTTTCCCAAAGCATAAACCTGCGTTTCCGTCAGAACCTTGCGTAATCACTAAAACATTGTCAGGCAAGGCAGAATCTGCTCGCTTGATAATTTCTATTTGTTTCGATTCGTCCCCAAAATGAAAATTGACGAACTCATATACATCTTGAATGTCTGCGATCCTGTCCATGGGGAATGCATGCAATGTAAAATTGCCCCGCTCAGCAAGTTGAACTAAGTGCTCAGGCAAACTTGCTGCAGTCTGTTGTACAAAAACGTCAGTAGGTTGCAATAGCAACAACCGTTCGTAATCAACTTCTCTCAAATCACCAACAACAGGTATTGCTTGGTCTGCAAAAAAACAAAAAGCACTTCTGCCAACAATATTTTTTCCAAAACCAGCATGAATAATTGTGTTCGTTATCCCAGGGCTAAGCGAGACAATTCGAATGCTGTCCTCTTTTTGTTCTTCACGTACAGCTGAGCAACTTATGAGCCCAACGATGAAACAAATGATGATTACAAGTACATTACGCATCCGTTTGCGAAGGCACCAATTGCGTTTCCGTTAATCGCTGGTATACGTCGCACGTTCGCAACAACTCGTCGTGCGTTCCATCGCCTACTAGGCTCCCTTGATCCAGAACTAAAATGCGGTCTGCATTTTGTACAGTTGACATTCTGTGAGCAATAACAAGGACGGTCCTGCCTTTGCAATAGTTTTTCAGAGTATCACTAATCATCGCTTCAGACTCCGCATCGATTTGGCTTGTCGCCTCATCGAAAATCAATATTGAAGGATCTCTCAGCAATGCACGCGCTATTGCCAGACGTTGACGTTGTCCGCCACTGAGCGAAGTTCCCTGCTCATAAATCACTGTATCGAAACCGTCTTCTAAAGTTTGAATAAATGAATCCGCGTGCGCTTGTGCTGCAACGCGTTCCACTTCTTCCCTTGTAGCGCTGCAACCAAACCGAATGTTCGATGCAATAGTGTCTTTGAATAACACCGTCTCTTGTGTAACAACGCCCATTTGGCTTCGCAAGGATTGTAAGTTTGCATTCTGTATGTTTACACCCTCTATACAAATCTCACCTGAACTTGGTTGCAACAATCTAGGTAGTAATGAGAGTAGCGTAGTTTTTCCTGATCCATTTGGCCCAACTATTGCAACTCGCTGGCCATGTTCAATGGTAAGCGAAATAGTATTCACTGCAGGCGCATCTGCATTTTCATAGGTAAATGAAACATTCTCAAATGTGATTGTTCCTGTGTGACGAGGGATGTCTTCAAGAATTCTAGATTCTTCTGAGGGTGAATCTAAGAGCGTTAACAAGCGTTCGGCAGGAGCTTGCGCAGCTTGAATTTCAGTAACAAGACCAGCTAATGGACGCAATGAGCCACCTGCAACTGCAAGCGAGCCAATTGAGAGCAGGAACGAATCAAAATCTAGAGAGCCATCGATAATAGAACGTGCTGCTATCGCTGCAAGTGTGCCGAGCACTGCGATTGCTAAAATTTCCATGAGCGGTGAGCCAAGTGCTCGCATAAAGCGTACTTTCAACTCCGCTCGAATCACTCTGGCATTTTCAGATTGAAATGCTCCGACAGAACTACGCTCTGCATTATTTACTTTCACAACGCGCAGGCCTTGGATTGACTCACTTGAAATACGCAATAGTTCTTGTTGCGCCGAAAGTGATTCCTTCGTTCCTTTGCTTACTTTTTTCCCGATTTTATGCAACGTTATTGCAAGAATAGGAAAGACCACGATAGCAATAAGCACCAAACGATAATCGAAAATGCAAGCAACGACGAACGCTGCAATACCTTTCGTAAGTTGAGATACAGATTTCCCCATCAGTACCATGAGCCCCACTTGTAATGCTTCTGCATCCCGTACAATTCGAGAAACAAATTCACTTGAGCCAAGCTGTTGTACTTTTCCAAGCGGCATGCTTAGTACATGCACAAAAGCAGATTCACGGACTCGCGCAACTACATGCACTGCAATCCAAGCACTTAAGTATTGATGAGAAAAATTGGCAATGCCGCCGATGAGTGTAAGGAAACCAAGAGCAATAAGAATAAATAATACGCCATCAAACCGGCCCTCGGGCAACATACTCATCAACTTGCCTGGCACTTGGAACCAATGCCCAGAAGCATTGTGTTCTGTTGCGAGCAACAGCAAGTTTTTGCCATTTTCTGGGTCTAATATGAGCGATAATACTGGACCTAAACTCAGCAAGCCTATGCCTAACCCAATTGCAGAAAAAGCGGCTAAAGAAAGGGCAAGGATAAACCGCCCACGCCATTGAAGCATTTGCTTGGCAAAGAATACAAAGTCTTTCACGTAACTTCTTTTCCTTCGTATACAACCCGTAAATCATTCCAAAAGTTAGGATAACTTTTAGAAACACAATTTGGATTCACAATAGAAACGCCGTGTCTTTTCGTGCCTACGACTGCCATCGCCATGGCGATTCTGTGGTCGTCTACAGGGTCAACCGCAACTTTCATATTCGGCGCAGTGCTAAGCATCGGAGAAATACGTATATCTGAATCGCTTGATGCAACACCGCAACCAATTTTTGCAAGGGAACGTGCCATCACTTCAATACGATCTGATTCTTTCAACGGCAACGTTTCAAGACCGTAAATCCTAGAAGGCGAATCGGCAAACGCTGCAACTGCTGCAAGGCAGAGTGATGCATCGGGGAAACCTGAAGCATCCACATTTTCAAAACCGCGTACTGTTCCTGTACCTGTAACTTTTATTCCATTTTCTGTATCAACAACTTCTGCTCCAATGGTTCCTAGCAGACGTATTGCTTCAATATCTGGCTGCGATGAATTGAGAGATAGCCCCTCAAGTGTCACAGTTAATCCTTTATGAATTGCTGCAACTGCTGCAAAGTACACAGCAGAACTTGCATCAGGTTCCACTTCAATATCTCTGTGAGTAACTCGTTTTTGTGGGACGGCAATAATTCTCTTGTCGCCCTCGGTTGAATCTGATACTTCTACGCCGAATGTGTGCAACGTTGCTATGGTTAAGTCTATATATGTTGAGGATGTTACTGGTGTTTCGCAACGCAAAGTAATCCCGCCATCTACAAATGGAGCGATGAGCAATAACGCCGAAATAAACTGGCTTGATTTTGTAATTGGAACGTCCAGTGTACCCCCATGAAAGTCATTTCCGTTCACAGTAACTGGCAACGTATCGTTGTCAAATTCAACACCAAGAATTTGAAGCAGCGTCACCAATTCACCAATTGGACGGGTTCGCATTTTCGCATTCCCATCTACAACCAGTGGTGCTTTTGCTAGCGCACCTGCTGCGATCATAAATCGCGATGGTGTGCCCCCCGCTCCAAGATTTACTTTACCGCCATGTGGCGGTTTTCCATCAATGCCATGAAGTACTATTTTGCTTGGAGTCCATTTTACTCCCACACCAATTGTTGCCATTGCTTCTGCAAGCATGTTGGTGTCATCGCAAACAAGTGGATTTTTTAATGTCGTCCGCCCCGCACCCAATGCACCGAGCATAATCATCCGCGCTGTCAAACTTTTTGAGCCTGGCACGCGGATAGAACGATGTCCTGGTCGTTTTAGTACAGGAACTGATTCTGCTGATGATCCCGACTGTTTCCTCGTCATGAATCACGCCTAAAAATAGCAACAACATCGTCTATTGGGACCACGAACAATCTGTTATCGCCTTCAAAATCTACAGGAATACTATCTTTTGGATTGAACAGTTCTTTGTCGTATTGCTCGATGGGATAATCAGGATTATTTTCAATCACAGTGCTCACGGTGACAACACGACCAGTGATTGTTGGAATCTCTATTTTGTCTGGTAAGTGAATACCCTCCTTGGTGATTTTTCGGTCTTCGTCCTTGCGGATAAGGACACGCTCGCCAATCGGCTCAACTGTTTCAATCGTAGAAATTTTTGTATTTGAGGTAGCCATATTGGGGTATATGATACGTGGTTTAGGAAAGTTGTGAGAATTTACTTCCATTTCCAATTCGTGCGAGTATCATAGGTGTTCATTGGTCTATATAGGAGATTCTGATGTCTACTGAAGTGTCAAAACCAGCCATCAATACTACCGTTGAAGTGCAATCAAACACGGATCCACTCCATCTTATCGATGTGGATTATGTTCGTCTATATGTCGGAAATGCGAAGCAGGCGGCGTTTTATTACGCCTATGCTTTTGGCTTTAATGTATCGCAATTTGACGATTTGACTACTGGCAACCGCGAAGAAGCTTCGTACTTGCTTACCCAGGGCAATATCCGAATTTTACTCACTACAGGCCTAGTTCCAGACCACCCTGCTCAGCGTCATATCAATCTGTACGGCGATGGCGTAAAGGATATCGCGTTCACCGTATTCGATGCCGAAAGAGCTTTTACACGCGCGGTAGAAAATGGTGCTGAGATTGCCTACGAACCACATACCGTGGGAGATAAAAATGGCAAAGTCACGCGCGCTGGTATTAAGACGTACGGTGAAGTAATTCACACGTTCGTTTCAAGGACTGGTGAATTCGCGCTACCTAATATCAAAAAAGGCGGCGTATTACTTCCAGGCTTTGAAACAATGGATCACCCATTGAATCAATACAACGAAGAACACCCGTGCGGTCTTAAGTTCCTTGACCACTGCGTTGGGAATGTTGAGCTTGGCGGAATGGATAGAACTGTGGATTGGTATGAAAAGGTTCTCGAATTCAGCATGTTCAAACACTTTGACGACGAGGATATCTCAACAGAGTATTCAGCTCTTATGTCAAAAGTGATGTCATCAGGTGGTGGTCTTATTAAATTCCCGATTAATGAACCAGCAGAAGGAAAACGCAAAAGCCAAATCCAAGAATACCTTGACTGGCACAGCGATACTCCTGGCATTCAACACTTAGCCTTCCGTACAGATGATGCAATTCAATCTATTGCTGAACTTCGAAGGCGTGGAGTGAACTTCTTAAAAATCCCAGAGGCGTATTACGATAATGTCTGGGACCGTGTCGGTACAATCGAAGAAGAAAAACAAATTATTAAAGATTTAGGCATTTTGGTTGACCGAGATGACCAAGGATATTTATTGCAACTGTTTACAAAACCAATCCAAGATAGACCGACTCTATTCTTCGAAATTATCTGCCGACGTGGGAGCCAATCCTTTGGCAAAGGCAACTTTAAAGCGCTCTTTGAAGCTCTTGAAATTGAACAGGATCGACGAGGCAACTTTTAAGGGTATATCTGTTAAGGTATAAGCACCATGCCTTACTACACAACACTCGGCAATATTCCAGCGAAACGACATATCCAATTCCGACGCCCCGATGGTGTACTGTATTCTGAAGAGGTATTCGGCACCGATGGATTTATTGGTCCAACTTCGACGATGTACCACATTCATCCGCCAACGCAAGTCTCTGGTTGGAAACAAGTGTACTCGACGAAACAAGAATTCGTTGAAACAGATGTAATGCGAATGCGGCATCTTGTGTCAACAAAACTACAAGCAAGCGGTGATCCAATTACAGGTCGCACAGTTTTGTTTGGCAATGCAGATTGCGAGATGGGAGTCTGCATTCCAGACTCTGAAATGAAGTACCACTTCAAAAATGGGCAAGGCGATGAGTGCTTGTTCATTCACGATGGAACCGGAACGTTGCAAACAATGTTCGGCTCATTGAAGTTCAAAAAATTTGATTTTATTATCGTTCCAAAAGGAACAATTTATAAGATGGTGTTTGATGAAGCACCTAAAGATGGACCTGAAAATCGTTTCATGTTTATCGAAACTGCAAACGCTTCTCATATTCTCCCACCGAAACGGTATCTTTCTGAAAAGACATCGCAGTTCCTAGAGCATGCACCATATTGCGAACGTGATTTACGCGTTCCAGAGTTGCCACTTACATACGATGAGATGGGCGATTTTGAAGTTCGCATCAAGGCGCTCAACAGTGTGCACAGTTATGTGTATCCGTACAACCCGCTTGACATTGTTGGCTGGGATGGCTGCTATTACCCGTACTGTTTTAACGCTCTAGACTTTTCGTCTATCGTAGGCAAACACCATATGCCTCCACCAACGCACCAAGTGTTCGCTGGCGGTAACTTTGTTATTTGTGCATTTGCACCGCGCATGCTGGACTTTGGCCCAGGCGCGGTAAAGGTTCCGTACAACCACTCAAATGTCGACAGCGATGAAGTGATGTATTACTGCGATAACAAATACACTGCTAGAAAAGGAATAGGCGAAGGTTCGCTCACAATGCACCCACAAGGGATTGCGCATGGCCCTCACCCTGGCACTGTTGAGGGCACGTTGAATGAAACGTTTACAGACGAACTCGTCATCATGTGCGATACGTTTAGACCTTTATTCCCTACAAAAGCGGCAATGAGAATTGACGATGATGCGTATCCGAAATCATGGGAAGATTGGAAACCTATCCCAATTGGGTAGACGGTTTCCGGTTTTGGAAGAAGTGTAAATAAATCAATTCGCAGGCAAAATAATGCCCGTGCAAGAGCCAAAGCCAATACGAGTAGCAGAATCAGATTCGCACCAAGCATGCATAGTCAATTCATCGCCATCTTGTAAAAACCGCCGTTCAGTTCCATCGGGCATAGAGATCGGCTCGGTACCGCGCCAAGTAATTTCTAACAAGCAACCCCTAGTGCTTTTATCTTCTCCACCTGAAATCGTGCCGCTGCCAATCAAATCGCCACTATTCATTGGGCAACCCGTGCTCGTATGGTGCGTTAACATTTGTGCAAACGACCACGTCAAATTTGCAAGAGTCGTCTGGCTTAACTGCAATGCTTCAACACCGTCTAAACGCATAGTTTCAGAACAAATCGTAACAGCGCATTGCACATCGAGCACATCATCTGTAACTGGCTTCAAGTAATCAAGAACTTCAGGATCACTCGCTAATCGGGGAGGACCAGAAGTCCTAAACGGAGCAAGCGCATCGATTGTCACAATCCAAGGACTGATAGTAGAAGCAAAGTTTTTTGCATTAAATGGCCCAAGAGGTTGGTACTCCCATTTTTGCACATCACGCGCAGACCAGTCATTCAAAATGACCACTCCGAATATGTGCTCCATTGCAGTATCAATAGTCACGCGAGTTCCCATTGCATTTTCAGTGCCAATAAAGGCTCCAAACTCCAATTCATAATCAAGCAACCTACATGGGGCGAAAATAGGCGCACTGTCATCGGGTTTCAGTTGGCCATGAGGTCGAGTAATGTCCGTTCCTGAAACGACAACACTACTCGCTCTGCCATGATACCCAACAGGCAAATGCAAATAGTTCGGCATCAATGGGTCGCCATCTGGGCGAAACATCTTTCCTACGTTTGTTGCGTGGTTCCGAGCCGCATAAAAATCAGTGTAATCACCTATTTTTGCTGGCAATACAAGTTGCAGCGAAGTTCTATCGCACAAAATTTCTGGACAAGGGTCGCTACTGAGCAATGTAAACAAAGTGTGGCGGACGAGCGTCCATGCCTCATGACCTAATGACATAAAATCATTCAACGAGTCTTGTAACAACGCGTTGGAAACATCTTCTGCAAGTTGTAATTTCCCGGAAGTAATTGCTTGGCGAATAACCACCGCTTTGTCACCGATAGCAACCACGATTCCATATGTACTGCAAACGCTCCACGGAAGATTCTGAATAGGAAAATCACTTCCTTGCGCGCTTTCTACCCAACTAGTTGCGTTTTTATCGTGTGTAGCATCAATAGTCATCATTGATTATTCCTTTAGCATACCCATTGTTCGTAAATCTTCTCTTGGTTCATTAAATGAGCAAGTGCCAAGCGAGTTAAACAACTCAGCCCGGACTTGTTCGAGTTGTTCTTCTGTGAATGCTGATAAATCAGGTGTATCTGAAACTAGAATTGCTTCGACTTCTTCCACGCTTGAGCCTAGCACACTAGCACTTGCAGTTGCTTGCAAGACAGAAAGAAAACCAAACTCAACAATGCCAACGCTTTTGTTTTCATTTTGACCTGGATGGTGCATGCCTGCAGTTGCTTTGAACGGCTGGCCAGCAACAGCGCAACTGTGAATAAAACGTGCCAAGTGCGCAGGCAAAGGATACAACTCTGGTGTAATTCCACCTGTTCTCACTTTTGCTCCTGCAATTGCGCCAGAAAGCGATGCAAGCAAGCCTCGAGGGTCTTCATCTATTGGTAACTCGATAAATGGGAACAAATCATCGTGCAACAATTCAAGTGCCGCATCAATTTCTGAAACTGTATTCGCTTTAAACTCAACAACATTCGCAACTGCTCCGCAATCTGAAACATTGAATTCGATTGTGGCTTGTACAGCATCTGCAAACTCTGCACTCCCTGCAGGCGGTAACAAAACACTCAGTTGCCACAAGTCTTGCTCTTCAGGAGATGGTAGCATGCTTTCTGCCGCTTGCTTGAATTCTTCAAGCCTGCTTGCAGGAATAATTAACCTTGCAAGTATCCAACTGTCGTCTGACTGCATGAATTCGTTCCAATTTACTACTGTTGAATCCATATCTAAATTAGCTGGCGGAAACAACCCAGCGTAATCAATAAATCCTTCAAGAGCGATTTCATCTTTTGTAGTCACTGCTGTTGGAACATCAGACATCGCATGTACTCGCAAAATGTTCGTGACATCGTTCAAGTCTATGGAGTGTTGACTCTTTTCCCAGTAGTACAAGTGTGTCGCCAATCGGTGGACTTACCGGTCCGCCAGCAACTGCAATGCGTACAGGCTGTGCCACTTTACCTAAGCTTCCGTCTGCAAGAGAATCAGCGAGTGCATGCAAACAGGCGTCTATTGATTCATTCGTCCATTCTTCAAGTGACTTGAGCCCGTCGATGATTGCTGGAATTCTAGATAGCCCTGTTACTTCACCTTTAAGCAATGCTTTTTTTACTGGTTTTGATTCGGGCCATGAAATTTCGTCGTCTGGCTCGATTAAAAAATGCGATGTTTCTGTTGAATCTTTATACGTTTTTGATCGTTCGTGATTCGCTGATGCAAACAATGCGAAGTTTTCTAATGCTGCAAATTTAGGAGCATACACTTCGCACCAGGAAAACAACCTTGACTCGAATTCTTCACTCGTCAATTTTTGCAATGCATCTAAATTGAACGCAAGTAATTTTGCGCGATCAAACTTCGCTGGCGATTTTACAATTCGATCGAGCGAGAAATTCTCAACTAAAAATGCTGCATCGAATTGTTCAACGTCATTCCCAGGAGACCAACCGAGCAAGCATAGGTAATTCAGTAAAACTTCAGGCATATACCCCGCTCGCTTAAAATCGCCAACATTAATTTCTGGCAAAGTAACTCCGAGCGCTTCGCTTAAATGCGTCGCATCTTCTGTACTCAATTGATTATCTTTTGACGCTTGCCAAGTTGCCCAAGCCTCATCGGAAACGCAACCAGCAGGAGCTTTTTCAATCTGGTTCTCCTTCACGAATTTGCGCAATGTTTTATCTTTATCTCGCTTAGACATTTTTGAACCGTCTGGGTTGAAGATAAGCGACATATGTGCATAGGTAGGATGTTCAAATCCAAGTGCGTCCTGAAGCAAATTATGTTTGAACGTGTTGTTCAAATGCTCTTGCCCTCGAAACACATGCGTCACATTCATGAGTGCATCGTCCACAACTACAGCAAAATGGTATGTTGGATACCCGTCGCCTTTAAAAATTACAAAATCGTCAACTTCAGATCGCTCAACAGTCACGTCACCAATAACGCAATCCTGCATAGTGAGTGGACCGCCTTCTGGGACTTTAAATCGAACAACGTGCGGCTTGCCTTCATCAAGATTTTGTTGAATTATTTCGGCAGATAACTCCAGCGATGCTCTGTTGTACCGGTATGCTCGTTTTTCTTCACGAGCCTTCTTGCGTTCCTCGCCTAGCTCTTTTTGGGTTTCAAAGGCGTAGTATGCCAAGCCGGCATCAAACAATTTTTGCAATTGCTCACGGTACACAGGTAATCGTTGTGCTTGAAAATATGGGCCTTCATCGCCACCACCTGCTTTCTCGAATGTCGGACCTTCGTCCCAAAGAATGTTTAGCCATTGCAAATCTTCAAAAAATCCTGCAGTTGCCTGCTCACTAGAACGCTTTTGGTCAGTGTCTTCAATTCGAAGAAGAAACTTCCCTTCATTCGCACGAGCAAATGCCCAACAATAAATAGCCGTTCTCGCACCACCTACATGTAGGTGGCCTGTTGGACTTGGAGCAAATCTTGTTTTAACGTTTGAACTCATATTTCCTGCACCAGTTTTTTTCTGTTTTTGTAAGCGTGTATTGGTCCCGATAGAGCGTACGCAACGAATGCAAACGCAACAGTAGCTTGGAACCACCATATGCAAAGGAATAACACGATAGCAACATACGCGATAAATTTAAATGATTGCGGTCTTCCAAGATACCGTTTTACAAAGTGATCATAGGGAATACTTGAGACCATTAGTAATGCTCCGCATAGCATGACAATTGGAATCCCAAAGGCATATGCTTGTGCAAACCACTGGGCGTCTGTTCCATTGGCGAGCACGTGTTGGTGCAAAAGTATTAATGAGGCAACTAAACCCGCGGCACCTGGCGATGGGATTCCATGAAACGCTACGCCATCTTCAAGCAAATGATCTGGTGCAGTCTCTACTGTGAACCTTGCCAATCTCAATGCCGTACAGCAAACATACACCGCTGCAATACCCCACACAACTTTACCCCATGGCAAATCCGCATCTGGGCCTAATAATATTAATTTCCCGTCATCACCTAGATAGGTAGAAACAAGGGCTAAAACCATAAACGCAGGCGCAACACCGCACGTTACCAAGTCTGCCAAAGAATCAAGAGCAGCACCGAGTTCCGTTACGCTATCTGTAAGTCGAGCTACTGAGCCATCTAAACTATCTAAGAACATCCCGAGGAAAACAAGAGCGCCAGCCATTGTCAGACCAGTCCAACCCCAAGGTCCTTGCCATTCATCACCTTTATAGGCGTAGTGAATTGCAGCAAACCCTGCAACCAAATTCCCTAAAGTGAAGAGAAGTGGCCAGACTGTTTGAGGGGGCAATACGCGCCGTCGTTTACGTTTAGTTGTTGTTTCTACAGTTTGCTCCATGAAGGTGCATATTCTACCGTTTACATGCGAGGCATGATGTTGGCTTCCATAATCAAGAGTTTAATGACATCTTGTTGCACGGGACCACCCATCATGGCCTCACCAAGCCGTACAGGGGCGCCACCTCCATCTTGTGGCCCATCTACCTCATCAG
>JABJDN010000196.1 GCA_018665385.1 Phycisphaerae bacterium
CAGTTCGTGAATGGTATCGACAAGGAGAATTAGAACGAGCTCAAAGTATACTTGATGAGCTCGATTCACTCTTCGGTACTGGTGCGACTCCACCAAACACTGCTTACAAAGTACCTCTTGATGTTTGGGTAAGCACTGAAACGAAAGGCAAATACGAACGTATGCCCTCAGTTGCTATTAGCGATGTTACCTCTGCACTACGATACGCCTTCCGTGTTGGCATTGGACAGAATAAACCTGATGTATACAGAGAAGCAGTTAATTTTGCGAATAATGTGACAAAAGAATTTAGAGAAAATGATTACAACAACTATACATCTAAATTTGGGTCGGGAAGAATTAAGGACATTATTGGTGTACTTGAATCTAGTGCTCAAATTACATTCGAACAATTGATGACTGACCCTACGATTTCAATTGAAGAGCGTTTGGCAATATGGGCTGGTGTAGATAAATTAGAGCGAGGGTTACGACCACGTGTTTACGATAGAATTGCTTCTCGATTACAAGTGCAGTACGAGATGCATCCACTAAGTAAGCTTCGTACCTTTGAAGTTGCCTTTCCTGAACCACCTGGACTTGACGCTTGGCGACAGAAATTAGCTAACGAAGCAAACGCAGCAAGAGGCGAAGCGGAAAACAACAACCCGTCTAATACTATCGATAGAAAGTAACTCCTGCCTGATTACGGGGGATCGTAACCGCAACCTCCCCATGGATTGCACCTTACTATTCTATATATTGCTTTTGCACAGCCTTTCATGGCACCATATTTGTGTAACGCATCTATAGCATAGTCTGAGCAAGTGGGGCTAAATCGGCAATGGCCACCCATGATTGGCCGAAGAGTTGCTTGGTACATTCGCACTAGCAAAATACAAACCGAACAAGGCATTTTTGTTATCCAACTCAACAAGAAACACCCTTCAGTATCAACGCTTTGTACTCTTCTAATGTCAGTGTTGCATGAGGTCGTACTGTAATAAGGAGATCTGTCCCAGTTGGCAAGAATTGGATTGTTAAGCGGAAGGCTTCTCTGCATTTTCTTTTGACTCGATTCCGTTGAACTGCATTCCCTACTTTTTTAGGAACTGATAACCCAAGTCTAGATATGCCAAGTTCATTTTTTTTACAATGAATGAGTAGGGGACCAACGGTCTTCCCTTTACCTTGAGAGTACATAGCGTTGAATTCCGATGTATTGGTAATTCTATTTGCCCTAAGGAAAGGAAACAATTTTTCGCGTAGTGTCATTGGTTAGTATCTTCATCTAGTGCAATTTGATATCTAGACATTAAACTCGATCGAGAAATCAAACCCATGATCTCACCTCTGTCGCTTAAAATCACTAACGACTGCACATCGGACTTCGTAAACTTATCTAGAACTATATCTAATGTTTCTTCATTGGTAATGGTAGGCAAATCTGACCGTTGTAATTCCGACACTTGAAGCAAGGGTATCGATTCTCGGTACACAAGTGCTGAGCGTAAATCCTCTGATGTCACCATGCCACAATATTTTCCGTGATCATCTTTAACTACGAACTCAGCAATGCCCGTTGATTCCATCAAATCTACTAGATGTTGAGCGGAATCCGAAAACTGAACACAAGTTGCAGGTTGCACGTTCAGATCTTCTGGTGTTAAACGACGAAGGACAGTTAAATCGCTCATAGAGCCTAGGCGGACTCCAAGTCTAGATAGTTTAAAGGTATAGACACTTTCTCGGTACATGAACCTTGATACGACTGTGCTTACGACGGCTGCAAACATAAGTGGCAAGATCAATTCGTAACTTTGTGTTACTTCGTATACGATTAAAATCGCGGTCAATGGTGCGTGAGTTGTTGCTGATACCAACGCAGCCATACCTACAAGGGCGAAGAATGCTGGGGAAGTTCCAGGAAACCAACCAATCGCATGAAATGCATATCCAACAGCGCCACCAGTTGCAGCACCAATCATTAAAGATGGTGCGAATAACCCGCCAGCGCCACCTGAACCAACTGTAATACTTGTGGCAATTAACTTCACTAACGCTAGCCCGATGAGTGCAAGAAGTATTGGGGTTGCCTTATGTAACTCTTCGTGGGCATCTGTCAAGAAGTAAAAGTTTGGGTCAAGCAACGCTTCAATAGTTGGATACCCGTTTCCGTAAAATTTTGGTATGTTCCCCGTCGACACGAACCAATAGATGCCTAATCCTAAAACCCCGAGTAGAAGACCACCAACCATTGGTCGCACATATATTGGCAACCTGCTTGATGCAAACAACCGTTCAGTTGTATCAAGTGAACGTACGAAAACTGAACCTAAGAGACCACAAACTAATCCAAGAATGAGAAACGTTGGAATTTGCAACACATTAAATTTTAAATCTCCACGGACAAAACTATCACCCACGTCAAAGAGCGCGGCATCGCCCAAAATCCCTTGTGTGGTTGCAGAAGACACCACAGCGGCAATAACTATAGGTGTAAAGGTTTTTAATGAAAAATCTCGTAGGATTAATTCCATTACAAAGAAAATGCCAGCAATCGGTGCATTAAAGACTGAAGCAAGACCAGCAGCAGCTCCGCATCCAAGTAGTGTTGCGCTGTGTTGAGAACCCGTGCCTAGCAACCTCGCAATGTTTGAACCAACGACCGCTCCAATAGTAACAATCGGGCCTTCGGCACCAGCTGAACCACCAGAGCCAATTGTTGCCGTCGATGCGAGCCATTTACGTAGACCTATCTTCCAACTTAACTTTCCCTTCTTTCTTTGCACCGCGTACATCACAGATGTAACACCTGGGCCTACGCCTTCTTTCGTGAGCAGGGTACAGAGTACACCAGTAATTAGACCACCTATTCCAGGACCTAAGAGAACCAATAACCATAGATTTTGATAGCCACGGAATTGATCTGCTAGGAATTCACTCTGCCTCAATGGCCAGATAAATGCTACTGCTGCAAGACCCATAAATACCCCGATGACCGTGGCAACGAGGTACAGGTACCAATCGCGCTCGAAGCCGAGCCGTAGGCCTATCTTTCGTAGTTTTGGGGTGTGTATCCGTTTCATAGCTAAAAGGTCTCTAGAGTGTTCTCTCAGTGTGCTGAAGTGCTGAATCGTCGATTGTACCATTCCTCGATGCGTACGCATCATGACAAACGATGAGTTATTCGCTATAATCTACAATTCGCCATACCTAAGCGTATCGGCGACTAGGAGATTACCCAATGATTGAAGCACTTCGAAGCGATGAAATTGTACGTAAATGCGGTGGTAGATTTAAGTTAACTGCACTTATTCAACACAGATTACGTGAACTTATTATAGATGGCGCTCGACCACTCGTAGAGCGAGAAGGCAGGACAGATGTAGAAGTAGTCATTGCTGAGATTATGGAAGACAAGATCACAGCTGATTACTCTGCAAGTGGCTATGTCATGAAAGATGACCTTGGGTCATAAAATATGACTTCGCAATTGCCAGCACTTGATGGCAAGCAGATATTGATTGGTATAAGTGGGGGGATAGCTTGCTATAAAACTGCTGAACTTGTTAGCAAACTTGTCCAATATAACGCCTCAGTACATGTAATTATGACAGAAGCTGCAAAGAGATTTGTCGCACCACTTACGTTTGAATCGTTGTCTGCTCAACCAGTATTCGATAGTAAGTGGAAACATATTGATGGCCATGCTCCGCAACATATTGCTCTTGCAGAAATGGCAGACATCATGCTTGTTGCTCCTTGCACAATGGATATGCATGCGAAACTAGCAAATGGCTTTGCAGATGACCCAATTTCCCTTGTTTGTTCAGCAATACCGCTCTGCAAAACGCCAGTGCTTCTTGCTCCATCTATGAACGTCACCATGCTCGGGCAAGCGTCTACCCAACGTAACATACAAACAAACATCAAAGATGGCTTTACTGTGCTTGGTACAGATGAAGGCTGGCAAGCGTGCAGAGCTGAGGGCGATGGTCGATTACTAGATACTAACAGCCTTGTAGAAGCACTCGTAACAGCTTTGTAGTGATTATTACTGTAATTTAGTTGACATACCACGGTCATTACTGCATTATGAATACTGTACATGCATCTTTTTGAAAGGTAATTTATGCCATTGCTCGTTACAGCTGCGTTATGCAGCATCATACATTCAGTAGATTTGCAACCTGTAAAGCAACCGACCAGCTCTAGGCTTATTCCAATTCCAGTGGAGTTGGCACCACGTTCCCTTCAGGCTACATTTCGAAATGTTACTCCAAGTGACAATCCTCCAAGCGACACCTTGCTTGGTAGTTGCCCATCTGTACCTGTAGCGTTAACGGATAGCGATTTCGGCAATGGTCAATATATTTTACAGGCTGGATTTGCGCAGGGTGAATCTTTAGGTGCAACTTACGCAGTGCCTGCAGATCAATTCCCTATAAAAATTGATGTGATGGAAGTACTTTTTGCAACAAGCAATGCAACCCAAGAAACCACAACCGAATGGTCTGTGACTGTTTGGGATGGAACACCAGCGCAGGGGATTCAAGTTGCACATTTCGAAAGTGATAATTCTATTTTGCCTCACTTAGTTATGCCTCCAGGTTCAAGTGGAATCATTATTTCCGTTTCGGTTGACCCAAACGATCCCGACCAAATTTATATCTACAACGAAAGCGAAATGAATATGTTCTCAATTGCGTTTACAGTTGAACAACATAATTCACCTGGTAGCCCGTGTATAACTTCGCCGCCAACTTCCAGTAATGCATTCCCATGTACAGATACAAGTGGCTTGCAATTTCCAAATGAAAATTGGATTCAGGCAGTAAGTGGTTCTTTTTGTATTTGCGGAACTGGCTGGATGACTTTTCAAGACTTCCCTTCGCTCTGCACTCCAAGCGGTGATTGGGTTATGCGTTCTTCGTATACTCCTGTTAACTGCAACAACGACCCAGCAGCTTGTTGTTTTAGCGATAACTCCTGTACCGATTTGTCACCACAAGAATGTGCCGTGTTTGGCGGAACATCACAAAGCGCTGGTACTACTTGCGCATCGTACTCTTGTGGCTCAGGCAATGGCGCATGCTGCGTTCCATCAACTGGTGCTTGCGTAGAGTTTGACCAAACAACTTGCGAAGTGGTAGGCGGAACCCATATGGGCGAAGGCACAAGTTGCGCTTCAACCACATGTTTCCCAGAGGGAGCATGTTGCTTGATCGATGGAACCTGCATTGGCCCTGTTTCCGATGACGATTGCCTTGCTGTAGGTGGCGCCTTTATGGGAGACAGTACAAGTTGCTCTACAACTTCGTGCCCACAACCCATTGGTGCGTGTTGTGGTTCAGGATGGTGCCTTGACCTTACTAACGACGATTGCACCGCGGTGGGCGGTGCTTGGCAAGGAATGCAAACATTCTGTTCTGACAGTAGCATTTGCGATTCTGATTGCCCAGAAGATCTTGACGGTGATGGTGTTGTAAATGTAAACGATATTCTCGCAATAGTCGGCAGCTGGGGCAGTTCAAACAGTAACAATGACCTTGATGGTTCAGGCATCGTCGATACTGGTGACTTACTTGCTGTCATAGGCACATGGGGTCCTTGCGAATAAACGTTCGCTACATCAAACTTCTAATGAAGAACGCATAAAAACACGCGCCAATGCAATGCACTGGCGCGTGTTTTGACCAACTGTGAAACAGAGGGTCATAGTATTTGCACGCAAGTCCACTCCTCATGCGGACAAGCAATACAAATTCAATTCTTATTCATCACCTTCATCAACTTGATCAATAAAGCTTGATAACCTTCGCTTGCGAACAGGGTGTTGCAGCTTACGAATTGCTTTTGACTCAACTTGACGCACACGTTCTCGTGTGACCTTAAAGATACGCCCAACTTCCTCAAGAGTATAGGTGTAGCCATCACCAACTCCGTAACGCAACTTTAGAATTTCTCGTTCACGGTACGTTAACGTTTTGAGAACGTCATTGATTCGTGCGCGTAGCATTTCACTCGTTGCCGTTTCGGATGGTGCTTGCTGACGTTCGTCTTCAATAAAGTCTCCGAACTGTGAATCCTCTGATTCGCCAACAGGGCGGTCAAGACTAATTGGGTGACGTGATATTTTCATAACACGTTTCGTTTCTTCATGAGACATGTCTGCTGCTTCAGCAATTTCTTCAAGAGTTGGTTCACGTCCAATTTCTTGAAGTAATCGTTTCTGAATCCCTCGCAATTTAGACATCGTTTCGATCATATGAACGGGAACTCGAATAGTCCTGGCATGGTCAGCAATAGCACGAGTAATTGCTTGGCGAATCCACCAAGTGGCATAGGTCGAGAATTTATAACCGCGTCGGTATTCGTATTTGTCTACTGCACGCATAAGACCAGTGTTTCCTTCTTGAATAATGTCAAGGAAAGGAAGGCCACGGTTGCGATACTTTTTAGCAATCGAAACTACAAGCCTCAAGTTACCGCCGGAGAGGTCACGTTTGGCTTGGTCGTACTCTTGGAACACCACATCAATTGCTTTAAGCCGTACATCAAGTTCTTCAGGTGATTCTAATATTAAACCGCGAAGGCCTGACAACTCTTCTTCCATCACTTCCAAATCTTCTGGATCGTAATTGCTACCAGGCTTTTTAGCTAAAACAATATCTCGCTCGATTTGCTTAAACTTCTTTGAGATTGATTGTAATTTACGAAGTAGAGGTTGGATTTTTGCGGTACGCAAGCAACATTCTTCGAGCAATGTCGCAATTTTGCGACGGCGGGCTTCCATGCAACGGCGAATTTCTTCTAATTCCGCTTTCTTTAAGCCACCTTCTTCGCAACGTGCCCAATCAGCCGCGTTTGCTTCAAGGAGCAATCTCATTGTTGTGGTATTCACTGGAATTCGGCTTGCAACTTTTTGCTTCGCATTTTCTTCAGCAGTGGAAATTCTCATGGTTCTGTCGAAGGGGAGTTTGCCTTCGTGCACCAAGTCAAGAATTTCGATTCCCTGAATAGCGGCGTAATCAGATTCTAAAACTTTACGTCGAAATACGAATCGTGTAGATTCAATTTTCTTAGCGAGCCTAATTTCTTCTTCGCGTGTGAGAAGTGAAATGCTACCCATTTGCGTAAGGTACATACGAATAGGGTCGTCAATCCTTCTGGATGACGCTTCAGCAAGTGCCTGCGCGATGACCGCTTGTGCTTCTTCCTCATCAAGCAAGTCGTCTTCCGCGTCAATATGTACTGAGTTCTTAGGGTCTTTACCTTCATCTTCTGCACGTTCAGCTAGTTTTTGCGCCTTGTCTTTCCACGGCGTGTCGCGTTTAAACCGAAGGCTTGTTTCAAGTGGGATAAAGAATTGTTTCCAGCCTCTACGCATACGGAAATCTTCACCAATCAAGTCAATGCCTAAGTGGCTTACAAGAATGAGTAGTTCGTCGATTTTATCTGCTGTGAGATACTCATCTGGCAATGCCGCGTTCAGTTCTGCATAACACATCCAGCCACGCTCTTTACTTTCATGTAAAAGGGCTTCCATGTTCGGATGAACTGCTGGGATTACTACGTCTCTTTTCTTCAATGTTGTGCTCACGAAAAAACTCCTTTGTGTTCACAAGTAAGTGTTGCAACATACATATTGCAACGTGATTTTTTGTAACGAGAAAGCATTACGATGCACTCCTCGTTGATTGCTTACGGCGTATAGAATTGATAGCCTGTTGGGCTGCCTTTTCCTTTGCGCTTTCGTCCATCTCTTGATGAACATTTTTTACTTCAGCGCGGATCGATTGATTTTGAATGACATTTTGAAGCGCCTGATTTGTAACTTCAATTGCACGCAAGACACTCCCATTTTCTTGGCAAATTCTCTCGCCAAGCAAGTAGTACGTCATGGCTGCAACTTTTGCTTGCTCGCCAAGATCGTCACCGATTTCATGAATTGAAAACAATGTGCCCGCCATTAATTTTGGAAGCATATAGATTGCGAGAGTGTGGGCGCTTTGTTCCATAAAATCTTCTGGAGTAATTGCATGGTCAGATTCACGCAATACTGCTGATGCCTCAGTCGCATCAAAAAGCAACACAGAGATGAACTCACGTTCAGCTAACTGTCGAGCTTTCGAAATAGTAACGGAAACAACAGGCTGCTCTTCAGTAGCTGGAGAATCAGTGGTTGGTGATTCCCTTCGAAGAGCAGGCTTTCTTGCTTTTAACTCGTTGCTAACTTCATCCATTGGGATTTTAAGCAATCGAGCAATTTTTTCATACACCAACGCCTTGCGTGAACTCGCAAGAGCATCAACACCTAGGCGAGCTAGTTCATTCATAAACAATTCTATACAGCGAGCTTTCCCTGATATCGTATCTTCGACAGCAAGCGAATTATCTAGGCGATTAAATTTGTATTCTAATGCGTCCACTGATTCGGACAGCGCTTGCTCAAACTGGCCTTGTACAGAAGCTAAGTCAGCAGGGTCTTCACCTTCAGGCAATACACAAATTTGAATGTCGATATTCTTCTTAAAGAAAATTTCTACTGCTCGGTCTGCAGCCGCTTGGCCAGCATTATCGCCATCGAATACCAATACAACTTCGTTTGCAACCCGAGATAAAATATCAGCATGCTCTGAAGTCAGCGCTGTTCCAAGCGTTGCAACAACATTTGTCACACCTGCTTGGTGACATGCAATTACATCCGTGTACCCTTCGACAACAACGGCCACTTTTAAATCTTGAATTGCTTTGCGAGCAAACTTATATCCGTAGAGTGTTTTTGATTTATGGAAAAGTGTAGTTTCAGGGCTATTAATATATTTCGGCTCATCTTCTTCATCTAATCTTCGCCCACCAAAGGCAATAGGGGAGCCAGATTCGTCCAGGATAGGGAACATTATTCGGTGTCGAAATGCATCGTATACCCTATTTTTTTCTTCGTTCTTTTTAATAATTCCAGCGCCAAGGCCAATCTCAATAGATTTTACATTGCCTTGCAATTTGTCCGTAATAAATGACCATGATTTAGGCGCCACTCCAATTGAAAATTGCTCGATGGTTTCATCGGTAAACCCGCGAGCATGTAATTGTTCTAGAGCATTAGCGCCTTCTGGTGTTGTCGAAAGCGCGGCAGTATATTGCTCCATTGTCCATTGCATTGCTTTGCGTAAAGTGCTTCGAGGCGTAAAATCTTCATCGACTTTTCGATTCGAAAGTTCGATGCCATGGCGTTCGGCTAAAAACCGTAACGCTTCCACAAAATCTTTTTTGAGGTACTCTTGAACAAAGTTAAAGCAATCACCCCCAGCACCGCAAGAAAAACACTTGTAAAATTCTTGACTTCTGTGAGTTACAACTCTCATAGAGGGTTTATGATCATCATGGAACGGACAAACACCGACCCACTCGCTGCCTTTTTGCTGCAAGGGGACAAATTCAGATATAAGTGTCACAAGGCTTACTGCCTCACGCACTCGTTCGATGTCTGTTCTGTCACTCATTTCTATTCTGATTCCGAATCTCACTCTATTTGTTGCTTGCATTCATGCTGGCAAACTTGTTGTGACTCTATGAACTCAATCACAGAGTTGTAAAACACGCATAAATAGCGCTTTTCTATTGCAGAAACCGATTGTTAATTAAATTGTTTGACGGGCATCACAGAAGAGGATTTGGACTTTTTTCTATCAAAGATAGGCAGTTGTCCCATTGGTGGCGTGATTGGCCGTTTGTATGTACTCACTAAGCATACGCAATAAACGCTTGCGGTCAACTAAATGCGTGTTTTTTTCGGACGGTAACCACAAAAAAAGTGGTTTTTTTAAGATTTTCTTAGCTTTTAACTGCCTTCAGGACCGGCAGGGGTAAATTAACCTGCTGCTGCGAGCTTTTGCTGTCGTGTGTATCCAAATTTCCGTTTCAATGGTTTAACCACAAGACCTTGTTTGATGGCCTTAGTTGAGACCTTAATGCGACGTGGAACACCATCTACGATTGCTCGAACGTTGTGGAGATTTGGTTTAAATTTGCGTTTTTCGTTCGCTGTTATGTTTAAACCGATACCGCCTTGGTATTTTGGTTTACCACGGTAACGAATCTTGCGACCAACTTTAGTTTTGCGACCAGTAAAAAAACATACACGTGGCATTGATAATCTCCTTCAGCCAATTTCAGGCGAATTGGAGATTATACCAAAAAGTTTGGCAGAGGGAAAGAAGAACCAGACCCATTATTTAGCTAAAAAGTACGGTTCTTGAATCCAAATAGAGATAACCGGCCTTTTTATGCCGACTCTTTCTTCACTTTCTTAGGTTGCAGTATCTGATCAAGGTGCAAGCCATCTTCGATGGACTTCGCAGTAACGAGATATTCAGCATCTTGATTTTCACGATCAGGAAGGTCATACATGACATCAATCATAAAGTTATCAATGACTGCTCTAAGTGCTCTTGCGCCAGTACCACGCTCCATAGCCCGCTTGGCGATAAGGTGCAGCGCATCATCCGTAAACTCAAGTTTCGCATCTTCTAGACTAAACAAGTGTTGGTATTGTTTAATAATGGCATTTCTAGGTTCAGTTAAAATTCGAACCATTGCATCTTCGGTGAGCGGCATGAGGGGGGTAACAATTGGCAAACGACCTAACAATTCAGGAATTAAACCAAAGTGAAGAATATCTTCTGTGAGAACTTGCTCGAGTAATTCTGCTTGGCGTTCGTGATCTTCGCCTTCATCTCCTGCAGCACCGCCGAAACCAATTCTAGATTTACCAATTCGCTTTGCGATGATATCTGCAATGCCATCAAAGGAACCGCCACAGATAAACAATATGTTTGATGTGTCCATTTGAATGTACTGCTGTTCAGGGTGTTTACGCCCGCCCTGAGGAGGAACATTAGCTGTAACTCCTTCAAGCATTTTCAAGAGTGATTGTTGCACACCTTCACCAGAAACATCACGAGTAATTGAAACGTTTTGTGTTGTTCTTCCGATTTTATCGATTTCATCAATGTAGATGATTCCACGTTGTGCAGCGTCTAAATCAAAATCTGCCGCTTGCAAAAGTTTAAGTAATAAGTTTTCTACATCTTCACCGACATAGCCAGCTTCAGTCAATGTAGTTGCATCTGCAATCGCAAATGGAACGTTGAGGATTTTAGAGAGTGTTTTAGCAAGTAAGGTTTTACCGGTGCCTGTTGGGCCGATCATGAGAACGTTTGATTTATCTAAATCTACATCGCGGTCTGCATTGTCTATTTGCGATAGCCGTTTGTAATGATTGTGTACCGCAACTGACAGTGAACGTTTCGCTCTGTCTTGCCCAATGATGTATTTCTCTAAGAATTCGTTAATTTGACTCGGAGTTAGTATTGACGTAAAGGTAGGGGACGACGCTGTAATTCTTCGACGTTCCTGTTTAAAAATGTTTTGGCACAAGTCAGTACAGTTTGAGCACACATAAATTTCGCTTGGACCCTCCACCATAGGACCCACTTCACGGGAAGTTTTCCCGCAAAACGAACAAGTTGTTACGCGACGACCTTTAAATCCATCGTCGTCGCCACCGCCGCCAGAACCACCTGTACCGCCAGAACTTCCCGCTCCACCACCAGATCCAAGGCCTCCATCAAAAGGAGAACCATCTTGGTCTTGGTTCATCGCCATTGGTGCAGGTGTATTGTTTTTCTTTTTACTCATTCTATTCCTGTTCTCATAAATTCTAAATCAGACTATCGTCAGTCCACCACTATGCAATTGTGGCATAAAAAAACTACTCTGCCCACTACTTTCCCATAGTTTTCCCTCTTAAGGGCGTTTTTCATGACTTTTTAGGAGATATCGGTCGTTCATTCTTGTACATACAAACAATTGATTCCCGTGCTTTATCGAACTCTTCCTGTGTAATTGTACCATTAGCCAACATCTTTCTCAGTTGGTTGAGCGAAAATGTGCTGGTCTCAACAGAGTCAGATTTCATCTTTTTACGTGCTATAAAAATTATAACTCCGCCAACTACGGTAAAAGCAACAAGCAACAGAATTGCAGGAAGAGTTTCAGTGAAAGCACTTCCAAGAAACATCAGGACTTCTTAGTTGATTTCTTCGTTGTCTTTTTTGTTGTCTTTTTCTTAGAAGCTGTCTTCTTGGCAGTTTTCTTTTTTGTAGTCTTCTTCTTCGAAGGGGAAGTGTTGCCATCTTGCAATGCTTGCCATTCTTCTACAGGCATGTCTGTAACGGTACATGCTGCAACAAGTTGGTCAGCAGCTTTTTCTTCTTGTACTACTGCTTGAATTTGCCCTAGTTGACCTTGTTGCGCTAAGCGATTTCTCATTTCTTCAGGACGCACACCGTTCTGCATTGCAATCTCAGCTACGCGGGCATTTACTTCCATGTCATTGACTGCAACATGGAAATGCTCTGCTAATTTTGTCAGAATAAAATAAGTCTTCAAACGATTCTTAGATTCTTCTGTATTTCCACTTCGAACTTTAGCAACTTCTGCTTCGACCTCTTCAATGGTCATGCGACCAGACGATTGCAATTCAGTGCGTAATCGCTGCAAATCTCGTTCTGCTTGCATTGCAGTTGTCTTTTCAGGCAATTCCATTTCGACTCGTTTTGAGATTTCTTCTGTTGCTTGCTTGCGAAGGACAGCGGCCTGATCATTATCACGCCGTTGTTCTAACGCTAGTTTCACCTGCTCTTTTACTGTATCAAATGATTCCATTCCGAAGGATGCGGCCAATTCTTCGTCTGAAAGAGGGTTGATTTTTACCGCTTGCACTACATTGAATGTAATGACAACGTCAGCTCCGCGGACCTCTTCAAGTTCGTGTTCATCGTGGCCTTTTGTTTTTATTGTTATCTCTGCACCCACTGAAGAATCATTCAATGTCTTACCTAAGTCTTCGATGAATAAACCGAGCATCTCACCGCCTGCGTCTTTCGCTGGGATTGAAATACGTGTTTGTTCTGTTTTATAAAACGGTTCATCGTTTCCATCTAAGTGAACGACCGCTGGTCCAATAAGGAATGCGCCTTCGCCTGCTTTACCTTCAATTTCTTCGAGGTTTCCATTGCGGATTTTTTGACGTTCAATTTCTTCGTCGATATGTTCGTCTGAAACTTCGATGACAGGTCGCGTAATTTTAATATCATCAAAAGTTGGAAGTTCGAATTCTGGCATCACTTCAACTTCTAATTCAAATGTCAAAGGTTCGCCATCAACAAGGACCACTTCCGTAACATCGCCAACAGGCTCTGGTTCACCGAGGGTCTTTAGTTCGAACTCATCGATGGCATTTTTCCAAGCATCAGCAATAATTTCATTGCGAGCTTCACTTCGAATTGACTCACCAAATCGTTTTTCAATAATATGCGCAGGGACTTTACCTTTACGAAAACCAGGTATAGCGGTCTGCGTTCGTAACACACCCATTGATTCTTGCAATTTTGAAGCTATTGCTTCAACAGGAACTGTGATTTTCACTCGTTTACGAGCTGGTCCAGCATTTTCGATGGACAATTCATATGGGTGTGTTGCTGTAGTAGTCATTGTGTGGGTTCCTTCTTCCGAGCCCTATATATTACCTTAAATTAAGGAATTAGGGTCTGGTACACCTCTTGGAAAAATATAGTGTTTCCAAGAGGTGTACCAGACCCTGTACGAGACCCTAGCGAATAAAAAGCATCTCTGTATACGATGGCAGTGGCCACATATCATCTGGCACTAATTCTTCTAACTGGTCAGCAATGATCCTTGCAGCCGACATTTCTGGAAGAAGCGAGTCGCGAATAAAATCAGCGTGTTCGCCAGTCGACGAATGTTCGGTGGTGACCAGTCGTTGCACTTCCTCAATGGAAACTTGTAACAATTCGGATAACCGAGCAACATCACCCAATCTAGCTGTACTACGGTCGCATTGAATCGAGTTATCACGAGAAGCAGTCACAATACTGGCTAGCTCACCCTGGTAACGCAACGATGCAGGTAGAACTTGCGTTGATAACATCATCAATAGCGTTCTTGCTTCAATACTCACAACAGTGGCGTATTGTTCCATAAGAACTTCACCGCGAGCGATTAATTCCCTGTTAGATAATACGTTGTAGTGACTGAACAATTCGATTGCTTTCTGTGAAGTAATGCATGGCAATGCGTCAGCTGCTGTTTTTAGGTTAGGCAACCCTCGTTTCGCTGCCTCATTATGCCATTCTTCTGTGTAATTATCACCATCGAAAACTACCTTGCGATGTTCTTTTAAAACATCACGAAGCAGAGAACGAACTTCTGTTTCTATTTGTTCTTTTGAGGTACTTCCAGCAAGTTTTGCTTCTAGTTGTGTTGCCATATAATCAAGTGACTCAGAAATAATTGTATTTAGAATCGTATTTGGCCAAGCAATTGTAGATGTTGAACCTACAGCCCTGAATTCAAATTTATTTCCAGTAAAAGCAAAAGGGCTCGTGCGGTTTCTGTCGCCGCTATCGCGGTCAACTTTAGGCATAGTATCTGCACCTAGGTCAAGAGTGCCACCTTTCCGTGCATCTCTTGATTCTTTGGTTTCGATTTGATCAAGTACATCACTTAGCATGTCGCCAAGGAACACTGAGATGATTGCGGGGGGGGCTTCGTTTGCGCCAAGTCGGTGATCATTTGCAGCAGAAGCGACGGAAGCACGTAGTAAATCTGCGTGAATGTCTACTGCTCGGATGATTGCGCATAAGAAAGTAAGGAACTGTAGGTTGTTTTGCGGTTCATTACCAGGATTTAGCAAGTTCTTCCCAGTATTAGTAGCGATTGACCAATTGTTGTGTTTCCCAGAACCATTTACACCAGCGAATGGTTTCTCATGAAGTAAACATTTGAATCCATGACTTCGCGCAGTTGTTTTCAGCACTTCCATCAACAACATTTGGTGGTCAGAAGCCACATTTGCATTTTCATAGAGAGGTGCAATTTCGTATTGACCTGGTGCCACTTCGTTATGACGTGTTTTTACCGGGATCCCCAACTCATACAGTTGTTGTTCTGCGTCATCCATAAATGAAAGTACGCGTTCTGGAATCTTGCCAAAATAGTGGTCGTCTAGTTGATGCCCTTTGGGAGGGGTGGTGCCAATAAGCGTTCTACCACAGAGTAAGAGGTCGTTTCTATTTGTTGCAAACGATTCATCAACAAGAAAATATTCTTGTTCCAGTCCCAATGTTGTAATGACTCTTGAAACATCAGGGTCATTACCGAAAATTTTCACAATGCGCATTGCTTGTTTGTTAACTACATCGATTGAACGGAGCAGGGGTGTCTTTTTATCAAGTGCCTCACCAGTCCATGAAACGAACGCTGTTGGAATGCAGAGCGTTCCGCCATTTTCGTTTAGCATAATAAACGCAGGACTTGTTGCATCCCACGCGGTGTATCCACGGGCTTCCCAAGTGTCGCGAATTCCGCCGTTTGGAAAACTTGAAGCATCTGGTTCGCCGCGAATAAGCAAGTCGCCTTTGAACTCTGCAATAGCACCTGTATCTTTTGGCTCAAGAAACCCATCGTGTTTTTCCGCTGTTGCGCCAGTAAGTGGTTGGAACCAATGGGTGTAATGTGTGCAACCATTATCAATTGCCCATTCCATCATCGCGTGCGCTACATTATTAGCAATTGCGGGATCGAGAGGCTTCGACTTGTCTATTGTTTCAAGAAGAGATTCGTACACCTCTGGTTGAAGGTAGCGTAGCATTGTGCCGCCGGTAAAAGTTCGGCAACCATACCGGTCGCAATAATCGTTTTTGTGCATATCCGTTGCATCCGACATCGTAGTGTGTTCCATTTTTGAGGGCCTCCTGCCTTTCACAAGTAGTATCTGTTTTTAGATGTTCAGAAGCAAGGTCTAACTAAGAAATTTCTGAAACAAATTGACTTGCTGCTGTAGCTGGGTCAGATGATTCTTGCATTCTTCGAACAAGGGCTGAACCTACTATTGCTGCATCTGCTGTTTCTTGCACAATCTGTACATGATCTCTATTTGAAATCCCAAACCCAACAGCGAGTGGTAGATTTGTAACTGCTCTAATTTCAGCCATTCTAGGAGCCAAATCAGGCATATCTTTCTGTTCACCTGTAAGTCCTGTTCGAGCGAGAACGTACAGAAACCCACTAGATAATGATGCTAAATGTTCAATACGTTCAATCGGAGTCGTTGGCGATACAAGCATGGAAAATGAGACGTTTATTTCGTTGCAATACTCACTCACTTCTTTGGCATCTCGTACATCTATATCTGGAACTATAAAACCATCTATTCCTGCTGTTGCAAAAGCATCGATACATGATTTCCAACCTGCTCGATGTATAAGTGAATAACTCATCATTGCGACAAGCCCAACATCAACTTTACTCCGCACTCTAGATACGAGGTCTACAATGTCAGCTGTAGTAACTTCGTTCTGAAGTGCTTTTTGCATAGCCGCTGCAATAATAGGTCCATCAGCAATAGGGTCGCTAAATGGGACCCCCAGTTCAATGATGTCAGCGCCCGCTGCTGCCATCGTACAGATTGCATCTTCAGTAACTTCAAGGGAAGGGGCTCCAGCAACTATAAATGGCATTAATGCTTTTTTTTCAGAAGAAAAAATGGAGTCAAGGCGGCTCATTTTTCACCCTCTGGGCCACCATCTAAGATGTATTTCTCATGAATAGCTTCAGTCAAATCGATCCCTGTAATATTCGCAAGGGTAGCTAGCCAAGCCAGCACATCTGCAAATTCTTCTCGTAAGTTCGTCATATCTGGGTCACCACGCTCGAATTTACCTAATGCATG
>JABJDN010000122.1 GCA_018665385.1 Phycisphaerae bacterium
CTGCGAGTGCGTAGTTAGCGTTGCCAACTAAAAATTGTGCATCCTTTTTACGTGGCAAGGATGCTCCACGTTACGCAATGTATTGCCTTCCCTGTCCGGTCGAAACCAGGTCGGCCCCTAAGTTTTCAAAGAGCAGTCTTCTAGTATACGCTAATCTTTTGCAAAAGCAAAATTTGAACCTGTTTATTTCTGTTTGAATGCATCCTTTTTACGTGGTAAGGATGCTCCACGTTACGCAATGTATTGCGTTTCCTGCCCGTCGATACCAGGTCCCTCCCCTAAGTTTTCAAAGAGCAGTCTTCTAGTATACGCTAATCTTTTTCAAAAACAAAATGAGCGGTACATTAATTTTCTTTATAGGCGTTCACACCAGGAACAATCGCTGTCAAAATTCGTTGCAGGACTTCAATTTGTGTTCCAAGTGCATCAATGTTTAAAATGATGGATTTGTCGTAGCAAGCCAAAACAGGAGCAGTTTGCTCAGCGTAGACCTTAAACCGTCTTCGAATAACAGATTCGTCAGCATCATCAGGGCGGCCTTGTTCTGTTGCGCGATTCTGCATGCGGGCAACCATCTGATTTATGTCTTCGCACACAAGATGCACAATTATAAAGGGGTCTATGTGGTCGTTCATCATCTCCGCTTGGGGTTCACTTCGTGGAATGCCATCAAGAAGCAATACATCAGTCGCTGGGCAAAACAATTCGTCTGCGATAAGTCGCTCAACATGTTGTTGCCAAAGCCGAACGGTAAGAAAATCAGGCACCAGCAACCCTTGGGAAGCATATCGTGTGAACTCCATCCCAATTTCAGATTCTTTATCAAGGCCCCGAAACATATCACCTGTTGCAAGGTGGAAAAAACCAGGAATAGAGCCCAAAATCTTGCCTTGCGTACCTTTCCCTACGCCTGGAGGGCCAATAAAGAGAATAGATGGGTACGAGGTCGGCATAGGGTATTGGGGGGTACGAGAGGACTTGCGAATGATAGCCCAAAATTGGAATGCGGTCATTTAATTGACTATATGCAGTGCCTATATTCTGGAGTCCACCCAACGACCAAAGGCAGGGAATGGGTTAGGATGTTGGCATGCAGGGAATGACAAGAAAATGGATAACGCCGCCAGCCTCAAACCCAGCGCACGGTCTGTGCGATCGAATCCTCGAAGCTCGTGGTCTGACTACCAAAACCCAAGTGGGCGCCTTCCTTGACCCAAAACTTTTAGATTTAGAAGATCCCTCCGAGCTACAAGGCGCGACTCAAGCAGGGGAAATTCTTGCTGAAGCAGTTCGAGCAAAAAACAAAATTGTTATTTTTGGAGACTACGATGCAGATGGAATTACAGCGTCGACAGTGCTGTACCACGTACTCGGTGCTGCTACTGGAACGGAAGGCCCAGCCATATACATCCCAGACCGTATCGATGAAGGGTACGGGATACGAGTTGAAGCAGTAGAAAGATTCGCTGAGCAAGGTGTTGACGTAGTGATCACAGTTGACTGCGGCATTACCGCCATCGAAGCTGCGAAACGAGCAAAAGAGTTAGGTATTACGCTCATTATCACAGATCACCACAGACCCAGAGAAGACGGAGAGTTGCCAGATTGTGCAGCGATTGTGCACCCTGGGTTAGTAGAAAATCCTAAGACTCTCTTCGCAGGTGTAGGGGTTGCGTACCAAGTTGCTTGGGCATTTGCTCGTGTATGGTCAGAAAGCCAGACAGTAAACACTCGGTTGAAGCAAGCACTGCTCGATATGATTCCAATAGTTGCTGTTGGCACAATTGCAGACATGGTTCCACTACAGAAAGGGAATAGAATTTTTGCCCGTTGGGGTTTGAAATTATTGCCAAGTACTGCAAACCATGGTCTGCAAGCAATCATGAAAGAAATTGACACGCCAAAAGTAAAACTGAACGCGTCGCATGTAAGTTTTGGAATTGCACCTCTTATCAACGCTGTTGGAAGACTCTCTCAAGCGGCGCAAGCGGTCGACTTACTCACACGCCTCGATGGAAAACTTGCAACAGGTGCTGCAAAGAACTTAGTTACATGTAATCGCAAGCGACAAAAAATACAACGAGAAATTATCGCAAGTGCACTTGAGCAATACGAAACATCGGAGTTGCGCGAAACGCCCATCGTGATTCTCTCAGACGAACAATGGGAACGCGGCGTGGTGGGGGTTGCTGCAGGAAAATGTATTGAGACAAATTACAAGCCAACAATTTTGCTTTCAGGCAATGGTGATGAACTTGTTGGTTCTGCGAGAAGCATTTCAGGCTTCTCTATTTTTGAAGCACTGTGCGCTTGCCAAGAACATCTGATTTCTTTCGGCGGTCATGATATGGCAGCTGGGCTTTCGCTCAAGAAAGAAGAGTTCGATGCATTCGTTGCAGCGATGACAGGGTACGCAAAAAAACACATTACGCCTGAAATGCTGCGCGCTACAGCAAAGCCAGATGTTATTGCAGACTTACACGAAATCACAAAAGCGACGGCTTTAGAAATAGAAAAAATTGGTCCATTTGGCATCGGCAATCCCGCGCCAGTAGTACAAATAGCAGGAGCGAAAATTGTCGAAGTGAGCGCCATGGGAAAAGAGGGAGGCCATCTTTCCATGCGTGTTGGAAACAAACGTTTGCGATGCATCTGGTGGGGGCACGGTAAATGCATAGACAGATTGCACGCGGGCACTATGATAGATTTTGTGGGCAAAATAAAAGTCAATGAGTTTCGTGGGAACATTACTGCGGAAATTGATATTATCGATATTGCCTTACCAAGCAGCTAACTCTCCGACTATTGGTTCAACTAAATCCTTAAGCGTAACAATACCTTTTGGCGTCTTCCCATCGGTTGACACAATAGCCATAGCTCTGCCGCTTTCTCGTAATTGGTGCAGTGCGTCTTGTACTTTTGTATGAGGTGTTACGTACAGTGCTTCAATAAGTAAATCTTTTGTAGGTGTTTCAGGTGTAAGTAAAACATGCAGTACTGGTAGAACTCCAATGACAGACCCACGTGCATTTACGATTGGAATTCTGGTGTGTTCTGTGCTTCGTACGGCAATTGCTCGGCGTTGTATGGAAGTTGATTCGCTCAGGCATGAAACTCTTGACCATGGAATCATCTCTTGCTGAACAGTAAGCGATTGCATTGCAAGGACGCGGTCTGCTAATGTTATTTGCTCGTCACTAAGTAGACCGCCCTCTAGCCCTTCCTTAAATAGCAAGCCAAACTTTCTACGAGGCGATGGTTCAATTGCTGATTCACTACCAAGTACTTTTCTCGCTAACTTTCCTGTGCTTGCTACGATTGGCACAATTCCCGTCCACCACAAAATCGTATCTGTAAGCCGCAAGGTCGAACTGCATTTGTACGTCCAGACATCAGTGTGCGCGCGGAACAAATCTTTGGGTAAAATTTCTCCAAATATAAACAATAGTGGAATCATGACGATTGCGTTAATCGAAATTGCTAACCATGGCCCGAGCGTCGTTTCTTCAAGCATTCGAGCAGCACCATAACTTGCAAGATAATTGGCAACATTGTTGCACACAAGAAGTACTGCAAGCATTCGGGTAGGCGATTCGATAATGGCTCGC
>JABJDN010000146.1 GCA_018665385.1 Phycisphaerae bacterium
CTTGGCTTGCGACACGCCTTGAAGACTGGCTAACCCATGAACAAGATGTAGAGATGCCAGCGGAAATACACGACCCGCAAGTACACATTACACCAGAGGGAGTCTGGTTTGCCGCCATGGTTGAAATTGAGCAAGATGATCCCCGTCCAATTGCTCTGCAGTTGGCAATGCGTATCGAGGACGGCATGTTTGTGGTTGAGCCAGTTGCGATTCGGCTAGGAAAAGTTCCTATTCCTGTAACGGTATTCAAACAAGCAATCGAAGACACACGGGATGAAGTATTTGCTGTGGATGCAACAGCGCCACTGATGGATGACCGAGTGGTTGATATTCGCTCAATTACGCTTGAAGATGGCGCACTCGTACTTGCATGCCAAACCCACCTTCCAAAGTAAGCACCTACGCTACAATACGCAACCTATGCCAACGATCACAATCGACGGAAAATTAATGGAATTCGAGCAGGGGCAATCTATCTTAGATGTTGCCACCGAGAATGAAATAGAGATTCCACAGTATTGCTACCACCCTTCTTTGAGCGTCGTTGCAAGCTGCCGTATTTGTTTAGCAGAAGTTTGGGGACCTAACCCACGAAACAACAACAAGCTTGAGCCCATGCCAAAGTTGTTACCTACTTGCCAAACACCTGCTGGTGATGGCCAAGTTGTATACACAACCTCGCCGAAGGCAACCGCAAATCAAAAATCTGTGATGGAATTGTTATTGAATCACCATCCGATTGATTGTCCAACATGCGATCAAGCTGGAGAATGTTCGTTGCAAGATTACGCATACGAGTATGGTCGTGGCGAACGACGTTGCGATACAGAAAAAATTACGCAAAGCAAAAAAGATGTTGGCGATAACATCATGCTGTACGGGGATCGTTGCATTATGTGTACGCGGTGTGTTCGTTTTGCAGAAGAGGTTACCGGCACAGCAGAACTGTACATTAGTGGTAGAGGTGTAAAAGAAGAGATTGATGTATTCCCTGGAATGGGTATCAACAACGAACTTAGCGGTAACGTTATTGACTTGTGCCCAGTTGGCGCACTTCTAGATAAAGATTTTATGTTCCAGCAACGGGTATGGTTATTAAAGACGACCCCATCAATCGACCCGCTGACAAGTAGTGGCGACAATATTAATATTGAACATAACAACAACAAGGTCTATCGAGTAAAGCCTCGAACAAATCTTGATATAAACCAATACTGGATTACTGACGAAGTTCGATATGGTTGGAAATTTATTCACGACGAATTCCGAGTAGTTACATCAGATGACGATACGGAACTTCATGCCGCTGACATTTTACAAAAAGCTACAAGGATAGCGATTCTTGTAAGCCCGATGATTACTTGCGAAGACGCATGGTTGTTAGGCCAACTTATTCGAAGCATAGACGCAAATGCAATTATTGGCATTGGGCCAATTCCAATTGTTGGCGAAGATAAAACATTCCCAAGTGGGTTTACTATTCGCAGTGAAAAAGCACCAAATGCGCGTGGCGTTCGAAGGGCGCTTGGCGATGCTCTTACGTACGACGAATGGAAAACGAAAATAGCTTCTGCGGACACGGTTGTTGTGACCGGTAATTACCCAGAAGAATGGGATACCCCAACAATTACTGATGAACAAAAATTGATACTCATCGATACATTGCAGAATGAGTTGACAGTGCGGGCCGATGTGTTTTTACCTGCCGCAACCTGGGCTGAAAAAGCAGGCACTTTTGAAAACTACAGCAACAAACTGCAACTTTTCGAACAAGCGTTACAGCCAATTGGAGATGCACAAGCAGAGGGCCAAATTGCAATGAACTTGCAAGCGCTTATCGATGACATGGAAACGACTACGTTCAATCCAGCAACTGTACGCCTTAGAATGGCAGACGCAGGAATTTTGGGAATGCTTGAAGTTGAATTGCCGATGAATACCAATCGCGTCGATACCGACATGCCACTGTCAGAGCTATAAAATTATTCTATAGTCTGGAACTCAGCAGTGAAGTGCCTCAAGGCATCTGGTTGCTTTGTAATTCGGACACCCTTGATTGTATCTTTGATGGTGTTGACGTATTCGAGCACTTCAACAACATAATCGATATGGCTTTGCGTATAGACACGGCGTGGGAAGGCAAGTCGAACAAGCTCCTTATCAGAAAACTTTTCTGTGCCGTCAGGTTGTTGCCCGAACATCACACTTCCAATTTCACTTGCTCGAATTCCACCTTCTCGGTACAGAGTGTTTGCAAGCGCCCAACCCGGATACTGTTCTTGGGGAATATGCGTTAGCCACGCTTTTGCATCAAGATAAATAGCATGCCCGCCGGGTGGTTGCAAGATTGGTATTCCCATAGCTGTTAATCGCTCACCTACATACGCAACTGTGCGTATGCGGTACGCCAAATAATCTTCGCAAAGCGCCTCGTACAAACCAATCGCAACCGATTCAAGGTCATACCCAGCAAGCCCACCGTATGTAGGGAACCCTTCAGTCAGAATAAGCATAGAGCGGCATTTTTCTGCAAGAGCATCATCGTTGAGCGCTAAGAAACCGCCCATGTTTGCCATGCCATCTTTCTTCGCACTCATTGTTGCGCCATCTGCAAGAGAGAAAATTTCACGTGCGATATCGATTGGCGTCCTGTCTTCGTTGCCTTCTTCGCGTAATTTTATGAACCAAGAGTTTTCTGCAAAACGGCACGCATCAATAAAGAAAGGTACGCCACGCTCTTTGCAGATAGTGCTTGCTTCACGAATGTTTGCAAGACTGACTGGTTGCCCGCCATTGGAATTATTCGTAATAGTCATCATGACCATTGGTACTTTGTCCGCCCATTGATCTAAAATTGATTTGAGTTCATTGATATCCATATTCCCTTTAAATGGCAAAACTATTTGGGTATCGTTTGCGTCGGGGTTTGGAATATCAACAGCGGTCGCTCCAAGTACTTCAATGTTCGCACGTGTTGTATCAAAGTGGGTGTTGTTGGGAACAAGTTCCCCCTCTTTAACAGCAGCGCCAAACAAAATTCGTTC
>JABJDN010000027.1 GCA_018665385.1 Phycisphaerae bacterium
ACTCGCATTGAATAACTCATTTGGTTTTGGTGGTCACAACGTTTCACTTGCATTCGCTGCGTTTACTTGAAAATCTACGTTGCACTAAAACGGAAATGACATTCCGCCCCATACCATAATGCTGTCGCGACCTGGATTGGTTGCATACGTATTCGCATTTGAGATGTGGTGCCATTTAACACCGGTGATAATCCGATTATTATTGCCTACGTCAAAGGTGAATCCAACGCCTGCTTGTGGTGTAAAGTTAAATTTTGAGCCACCCGTTGGAACGTTCTCGCTTGTTCGAAGCAAGCCTGCTCCGCCTTCGAGAAACATGGACCATGTGTCTTTGTGTATAAAGTGCCAGCGTAGTTGCAGTGTAAAATTGAATCCGTTTGCGTTTGGCCCATCTTGTTGCACGTCCATGTAAGCAAAACCAAAGTCTAGACTAAGGTCGTCTTCCATGAAATAGTCAAATTCAACACCGTACGTTTGAAGCGTGTTGTCAGAGTGCTTCACATCTTTAGCCCACGCCCCTTGAATACTCCAGCGCCATGAATCTTTTGCGCCCCAAGTCATCGGAGAGGCCTCAAGGAGAGTGGCATCAGTTACTTCAGGTTGTTCCTCACTTGGTGCAGGTTGCTCAAGAGAGAGCGTCGTTGCTGCAATAAAATCCAAAGGCTCAATGGCATGAGAAGTAGCGGCAAGTAATAAAGGTAATAATTGGATCACAGTAGCCTCCCTGTAATGATCCCAAGGGGATTCGAACCCCTGTTCCCAGGATGAAAACCTGGTGTCCTGACCTGACTAGACGATGGGACCTTTAGGCGTGGGATGATACTCTACGCACAACTTGGCTGCTACCTGTATCCTGTAAAAATGCTACTACGATGTACGATTCTGCTTTTTTGCGCTGTAATGGGAAGTGGGGTTGCCCCAATTTCAGAAAATGTGCGAATTAGGCTCCAAGGGACCACTGACGGCCTTGATTCACGGGGTGAGGGGTTTGCCGCTCTGACAGAACACGTGGCCCTCTGGAATGGTGACGACGCCTCGTTGCCTGCTCCAGATTTGCTTGCCCTTGCGAAGAACGCGTCTGAGTTCAGGGGTGCGTTATTTAATATTTTTGGTGTGGTAGAACTTTCAACGCAACTTGATACCCCATGGAATGGTATCGCCGAACTTTTTGTGCGGGCAGAGTCGGGAACGTTGTTTGGCGTGTACCTCGTTGGAGAACAAATTCCTCGTGTTGGAGCAACGCTTCGGGCTCCTGCCGTTTTTTATAAAACGATGGAGATAGCAGGCAGCGATGGGCAATTGAGATCGTACCCAACTTTTGTCACTGCGAGCGTTGTTGTTGCTACTCCAGCCCTGCCGGACGTGACACAGAAGATGTTTCTTCTGATTCCAGCACTCTTGTTCGTTAGCGGAATCTTGTACATCGTTGTTAAAAATAAAAACAAACAACCGCCTCGCAACCGCGAACGAGTGCATTCGTCCGATGTCATAGAAGCAGCGAAGGAAACGGCTACTCAACTACCTGACAACGCGTCGGACGCTCTTGCGGCGATGTACGAAGAAGATGAACTTATATGAACACTGTTGACGTACAACTTGGAGACCGCTCGTATTCAATTCTCATTGGCAGTGGTATTCTTGCATCTGTTGGCGAGATGCTCAAGGAAGTCGTGCCCTCTGAATCGTACTTTTTCGTCATTGATGCAAACGTCGAGTCGACGCATGGCAAAGTAGCTATGGGCTCGTTGGTTGCTGAGGCTTGCATAGTAGAAGCAATCGAGAAAAATAAAACGGCGCAAACTCTTGAAGATATATGGTCTTCTATGATGGCTTCTGGATGCGAGCGAGGCACGCCAGTCGTTACCGTTGGTGGGGGAATAGTAGGGGATGTTGGTGGATTTGCCGCTTCAACGTACATGCGTGGGGTCCCGTATGTGCAAGTGCCAACTACGTTGCTTGCAATGGTGGACGCTTCTATAGGGGGTAAAACAGGAATAAATCTGCCTTTGCCTAACCAATCGGGAATCCTTGGCAAAAATATGGCTGGTGCGTTCTGGCAACCAAGGCTTGTCGTGGCTGATGTGGATGCACTTCAGACCCTAGACGATCGCCAATTGCGGTGTGGTCTTGCAGAATGCGTGAAACATGCAATGCTAGGACACAACGATTTACTCGATTGGATAAAAAAGCACGTTAGTGCTATTTTCGCGAGAGATGCCGGCATTTTAGTGGAACTTGTCACACGTTGTGCGGAAATCAAGGCGGATGTGGTCGCTGCAGACGAGCGGGAAGCTGGCTCTAGAGCCCTGTTAAACCTCGGTCACACCTTTGCACACGCTATTGAGCCATTGCCCGAGCAAGCCCTTTTTCACGGAGAAGCAGTTTCTATTGGTATTTGCGCTGCCATGTCCTGTTCAGAGGCTATGGGGCTATTCCCAGCCGAGAAGGCAGATCAGTTACGCGAAGTATTTACAACAATTGGCCTTCCTACTCGCTTGCCGTTGCCCGTCTCAGTTGGTGAACTCATCGCGGGAATGCAAGCAGACAAGAAGACTGTGAACTCGATGCTCCGGCTTATACTTCCAGTAGTGGGCGGAGCCGAAATTGTGTCGGGTATAGACGAAGGCGTGCTTAGTTTGGCATGGGCATCCGTGGGCGCTTCGGTCTCCTAAAAGCACGCGACTATCTTCAAGAAAATGCACCCTCACTTCCGATAAAGAAAGGTCGGCTCTTTATTGGAGCCAAGAGAGGATGCCCTTTGCGTACATTTGCAATTGTTAATCAAAAAGGCGGCTGTGGAAAGACAACTACGTCTATAAACCTAGCCGCATTATATGCCCGTCGCGGTCTTCGAACGCTTCTTATAGATATGGACCCTCAAGCGCATTGCGCTGCGGGCCTTGGCGTTCCTGAAGAGCAAATCGAAAAGAACATTGGCGACGCTATGGTTGCTAATCACGACGATTCGCTCGACAAAGAAGAATACCTATGGGAAATTTCACGCAACCTGCATCTTGCGCCAAGCACGATGATGCTTACAGCTTTGGAAGCACCAGGTGGCGCGCTTCAAAACATGCCAGACCGAGACAGGCGGCTCAATAGCTTGCTGCGCTTGTGGGGTAACGATTTCGATCGTTGTGTTATTGATTGTCCACCGAATATAGGTTTGCTGACATACAACGCTCTACGCGCTGCAACGGAAACATTAATTCCAGTGGAGACCGGATTCTTCTCTTTGCGTGGTGCGAGAAAGCAACGCAAAACTGTAGATGCTCTCGTTGCTCGAATTGGAAAACCACTGCCTTGTAGAATTATTCCTTCCATACATAGACCTTCACCACTTGCACGAACACTGTTGCAACGCTTGCAAGAAACGTTTGGCGAAGAGGTTTCACCAACGGTTATTCGTGATCATGAAACACTACGTGAAGCTGCAAGCTTTGGTCAACCTGTTTGCGAATTTGCTCCAGGTAGCGATGCCGAATCTGATTTTGAAGCGTTAGTCAATTGGTTAGAAAGTATTCATGAAGAAGAAGCACCTATTGTTGAAGTAGCAAACGGAACTGGCAGCAGAGCTGCTGAACTTGCACTACGTGTCGGTTCGCAATCTCGTCAAGCAGACATTATTGGTCGTATTCAGCCTAAAGAAGAGAACGATGGCGCCAAGTTCTGAGCAATATGCCCAACTTGCTGCTCTTTTTACGACAAGTGAAGAGACAAGCGTTCGCGCAACAATTGAGTTGTTGTTGCCAGCACATTTACCTGTCCAGGGGGGGCTTTGGCTAGTTCCATATGCAGGCCGGACATGCAATCAAGGGGTATGTATTTTAGTTCGAATGCATGAAGATTCAGTCGATGTTGCGGCAATTGGTACGGGCAATTTCGATATTACTTCTTGCAAAACTATTGAAGAGGTTATCGAAACAGTAGGCGTTCCAATTTCAAATTGGGTGGTGCAACCACCTGTAGATGCTGACCCAACGTCATTGCTTCATTGCGATGCAGATTGCGTCACGTTGCTTTCTGGTGCTGACCAGGCAGCAGTAGTGGGAGCGTACCGTTTGCTAAAAGGACTCATTGCTGCTACAGACAATCCAGATACCATGCCGCCTATGCGGGTGGTTATTGTTGGTGCAGAAGAAAAAACTTCAAACGATGCTGCAAGTAGAATCGTTCAAACCGCTCATCATCAACTTGGCGTTTCATTGGAAGTCGGGCAACCACTTCCTGCTATGGGCAGTTCTAGCAATGTTATTTCTCAAGTAAGTTTCTCTCGTATTAGTAACGTTGTTGATTTCGTGGGGCGATTACGAACAGAAGTACAGAAAGTCGAAGTTGAAATCGAAGAAGCACTTCCGTTGACGAGTCGTTTTGATACCCCCGCTGATGAACCAGCAGAGCAAGTCAAAGTCGCTCCAGAAATAAAAGAAGCACTAGAACAGGCTCCGCCAGTAAAGATCGAACCTGTTTCAGAGGAAGCGGAAACGAAAGCGGATGATTTTGCTTCGCATATTGATGGTCTGCTTTCAATAACACCTCGTTGCCCAGAGCATGAACACGTTGAACTGGCATTAGATACAAATGGTCAATTGCATGTGCTTGTACACGCGGAAGATTTTAGGGACGCAGCCATCGTGGCTGGCTGGTCACGCAAGCATCATTCGTTACTCTCTATGGCATGTGGCGGTTTGACCATTGATGCCAGTAGCCCAGTTCAACATTTATTTACTGATAATGCAGTTGCAGTTGCAGATTTGCATGGCTCTGGCGTGAAATTGCATTTGTTGACTACTGTTGAAGTTGCCGGTAATACTGGCCTGTTCAGCACACCGTTAAATTAATTACGCGAATACTTTTTGCCACGCTCCGAAGGCAAACGATTCTAGGTCTTCTTCTTCGAAGCCTGCTTGTTTCAAACCTTCGGCTAAGTGGTGAAGATGGTTGGGGTGCTTCAGGTTTGTCGGCAAAAATTTTGTAGGGAACCCGCCATCAAAATCGCTACCCAATGCTACTTGGCGTTTATTGCCTGCGAGGTTGCAAAAATGTAATACATGTTCTACGCAGTCCGCGATAGTAGCTGTCGTTTGAGTTTTTGAAAATGTTTTAGATAAGAACTGATTGCATAAATTCAATCCAATAACACCGCCGCTTTCAAAAATGGCTTTGGCTTGCTCATCAAGAAGATGACGCTCAGAATCATTGCCAAGGACTGTCCTGCTGTTTGAGTGCGAAGCAACGATTACACCTTTGGCATGTTGAACGAGCCCTTCAAATGATTCGTCAGAAAGATGAGAAGCATCGTGCACGACTCCTGATTCATCAAACGCCGAAACAACATCAATGCCTTCATCGGTAAGCGGGCCTCCTGTTGCATTGCCACCTGCATATCTTGTTCCTATGGCCCACGTCAGTCCTGCAAGGCGGAGCCCTTGCGATCTCCACCATGCAACATCTCCTGCATTTCGTATTGGGTCACTGCCTTCCATGAGAATGAGCGTCGAAAGTGTTTCATCTAGCGTGCATCCGGAATGTTGAATTCTGATGTTGCCTTCACGCTCTAATCGTTTGTAAATTTCTAGTTGCTCGACGCCTGCTTGAAATGCAGCATCTACATCGGTACTGTCAACATACCCGCATGGTCCTTTTTTTGGGTACGTGCAAATAGTGCCAAAAATTGTAGCAACGTGGCTTTGCTCAATATCGGGAAGGGAAATACACTTTTCCTCAGCAGCGCAGCATTCTTCATACAAATTTCGACCGTGTACTTCAAGATATGCAAGGTCAAGGTGACCGTCGATCCATTTCATACGACAATCATACCCCTTGTGTACGCAAGAGGCGGGTATCCTGTACCAGTAGCATGGAAGAGCAGGACGATAACAATGTGTGTTTGCCTATACGGACGGAGAAAAATCGCCGTCTGTATGCACTGGGCTATGCGCTTGCTGCAATAGCAATTCTTGCAGTCGCTTTTTTCCTGCAGCCATCAGAGAAAGGTATTGGTACACATCGACAGTTAGGATTGCCAACATGCGGGTGGATTGTTGCAGCTGATCTGCCATGCCCTACGTGCGGGATGACAACGGCGTGGAGCTATACCGTGAGAGGCGAAATTCCAACGGCATTCAATACCCAGCCAATGGGGATGATTTTGGCGTTTATTGCGATGGGCATAGCGATTGGCGGTATTTTCGTTGCGATAACAGGGTATTCGTTCGCTCCTTTATTTTTTACATTTCCGCCATCAAAACTGTTTATTATTGGAATCACCCTCGCAGGAGCTGCGTGGGGCTATAAAATCCTTCTTCACAAAGGATACATATGATTCGCACAACAATTTTACTGCTCGTTTTTATTTCTATCATTCAGACTTCCGGATGTGGTGTGGTTGGTTTTATTGGCGCTGGAAAACAAGCAATGGAAGACCAGATGCTTATCGAAAAGCCTGCCGAGTATTCTCTGGTTGGTTTAAAAATAGCTGTGGTTATTGATACGGATCTTGTCATCCATTACGAACACCCTGGAATTTCAACGTTGATAGCAGGAGCTATCGCAGGTCGCATTGCAAAGAACGTTCCTGATGTACAAGTAGTACGCCCCGATCAAGTGGCACGATGGCAATTTGAAACTCCACAATGGACAGCGATGCCATCTACTGAAATTGCATATTCTTTAGACGTAGACCGTGTCATATTTATAGATTTACAAAACTACTCTCTTACTCCTCCAGGGAATGCATACCAATGGGAAGGTCGATGCGTTGCAACAATAGGAGTCATTGAATCAGACAGTTATGAGCATGACGGATTTGTTGATTCGTACGAAATCATGGCAGAGTTTCCCCGAAGACCATCGGTACTCACTCGCGATGAAGCAAACGAAGGAACAATCGAGCAAGGTTTGTTGAATGAATTTATTAAACAAAGCGCATGGCTGTTTTATGAACATATTGAACCAAAATACCCAGACCGCTATAGACCAGAATTGGATGTGCGAAAATGAAGCGTATTTTGCCATCCATATTGTTGTTAGCCACTATCGCTTTGTTATCTTCGTGCAATATTGCTGGAGTAGCCTCATATCTCACTACGCCCGATCCTGAACAGGAAGCACTGTTCGTTTTGCCAAATGTACCGACGGTTGTTTTTGTTGACGACAGGCGGAATGTTATGCATCCGGTTCGACTACGTCGAGTTATTGCAGAAGAAGTTACAAACGAATTGCTCAAAAGAGAAATTTTGTCAACGATGATTTCGCCAAGAGATGTCATGCGTGTAAGCGCTACGAACGATAAATACAACACGCCGATGCCAGTTGGAGAATTGGGAAAAGCAGTTGGTGCATCCGTTGTGATTTATATTGAGATGCAAGCGTTTGGTTTAACGAGCGATGGCCTGACGGCGAACCCGCGTACAACATGTAATATTCGTGTTATCGATGTAAGGAATCGAGAGAAGCTGTTTCCAGCCGACTCAGCAGGTTTCTCAGTTACTGAAACTATGAAACATGTGACCTCAAACAGAGTGACCACATCGTCTGATGCAAGGAAACTCGCAGAGGAACTTGCAAAGAAGTTAGGCGTAGCTGTAGGGGAAGTCTTTTACGACCATACCACCGGGCGTCTCGGCGATAATTTAGAGCGAAAGTAACGAGCGTACATGTTGCATATAGTTGCTCCAGGTCAACCCGCGTCATCACCGTTGTTGCTGCAATTAGCTCGCGTTGCTATGAGGCAAATGCCTAACATATCGCAATCAGTTCTTGTACTCGGCTCTGAATCTGACGTTCGTGCTTGCCGCGCAATGGGTCTCCAAGTACTTGGGTCAATTGGCGGAGTACTTGATGTTTCACAAACATTGCAACAAAGAGTATGCAAGTATGTGCAAAATAATTTTTTATTTTCTGAGAAACTCATAGCGTGGGGTTTTGAAGCAATGGTTTCTACAAACCGATGCTCTGAACAGTTTGAGGTATTTGCAATAGTTGACGAAGTTGACTGTCTGCATGCATCGCACGGACTCCAGACATGCGTGCCTACTTCTCCATGCTGTGCGGAGACATTGCATTCGTGCGGGATTCCACAAAACCAAATTACTGAACCGATTATTGCAGTAGAGCCTTGTGCTTTGCTTGTTGAAAAGGCAACCGTATTGGAAATCCTTGAAATTTCTGACGGAGAGTTTGTGGTTTCAATTGTTGGTCATACAGGGGCTTGGCAAGAAATAGCCGCAATGGCTGTGCGGTTGCATTTCGCTAAGATTCCAGTCTGCTTTGTTGTTCCATCTGAATACAAACACCGAGCGGCATTGATGATTGCAGTACGAGAGCACGGCGTTTCGCATCTGTTCACACAGATTCCGAGTGAACTCCGTCAAATTGATGTTTTACACGCTGCGACTTGTGCTTGGAGTCCAACGAATGCGAGAAGCGACAGAACATGTGGAGTGCTTGAAGTGTTAGAGGCTGCAAGTGTTCAAGTGCCGTTGGCAGTTTCGACGTGTCATCCGGTGTCGACAATTCCGTCTATTGGTTCAACCATCGCTTGGGCATCTACTTCTGTAGAAGTAGCAGGTTGGATGATTGCGTTGCATACCGAAGATACTTCCCAACAAATTTCAAAAAGCGTGAGCAGAGTTTCCGCTGTGCGTGCGATTACAACTCCAAGTAGATTCATCGAAAACATATTGCTACGAACTTCACAGGCGTGTCGTCACTCTTTATAGTTTGTTGCTACTCTAGAAGACCGAGATCGAGGCGTTCTTCTGTCTTCATGGGATGGGGGAGTAATACCTTGGGCTGCATTGGTTGGCAGTACTTTTGCATCAAGGACACACGCTTCAACAACATGCCCTAGATATAAACGGCAATCTGCGTCGGGCGACAAATGTCCTTCGAGTTTACAATCAAACCATGCAAGAGATTGTTTTAAAATTGGCATGCCAGTAGCTGCGGTAGTCGTGGTAAGTGCCAGAAATGGATCGTCTTCTTTTTCATGATCTCGACCAAACAAACGTTGCACTTGTTTGTCAGTAGGTTGGACCATGCAAAGGGCAAAAGCACGTGCATCGCGAAGCATTGGCTCGATTGCGCGTCCTTTTGGTATTGCAACAACGAGCATTGGTGGCTCTACGCTGCACTGTTGGACCCACTTTGTGATGATGCCATCGCGGAATTGCTCGTGTTTGCATGTTAAAACCCATGTTGCATGTGGAATACTACGCAACGCGTTGTGGATTGTTTGTGGACGAGGGGGTTGTTCAGTCATTATTATTACGCTGCAAAATATCGTTGGAAACACTTGTTACAACTATACTTAACATGCCACGTAAATAGATAAATGCAAGGTCCGAGAACATTAGACTTCACCTTTTTTTACAAAAGTGTTGCAAAATGGGGAAAGGTGGGGTACTGTGGGGACGATTGGTAATGACGAATCGAAACACACATCATGATATTCACTGGACAAACAGAACGATCTATCGACGAAAAGTCACGTATTTCTTTACCAACGAAAATGCGAGAGGGTTTTCCTGCAGGGATTGTGTATGCATCCCCGGGATTCAACGACTCGATTTGGCTTTCTCCAGAGATTGTATTCGAAGAGCAGCTCAGAAAATTGGGAGCATCTTCGTTGCCAGAAGAAAGCGTGATGGAATTGAAACAAATTCTGTATTCTCAATCGCAACGTCTAGAGCTCGACAAACAGGGGAGGATTCGCTTGCCCGAAAATCTTCTTCATTTGTTAGACATTGGGAAACAGGCTTTTATTCTTGGCGTTGGAGATCACCTCGAAGTACTGGATCAAACAAAGTGGACAGAGCAGTTAGAAAAGAAATTGCCAAACTTCCACGACATAATGAAGCGAGCAAGAACATGATAGACAAGATTTCTTTTGCTGAGCAGGGACGCTCAGTTTGTAAGGGGCGCAATGCCACGGATGGCACGCAAACCTTGCATGAAATATTCGCAGCAACGGCTGCAATTGACGAGTCAGGGACGACTCTTTCTAGTGAAGGTATCTGCACGGACGCAAGATACTGAACAAT
>JABJDN010000026.1 GCA_018665385.1 Phycisphaerae bacterium
CTGGCGGATGTTTCGGTTTTATGGGCTCATTGATTTTATTCGATTAAGTTTCCGGTTTATACGAGTAAAACTACAAGGAAAATCGATTTCAAAAGAAGCTGCAAAGCACGGTATCGAATTGGTACCGGCAACTTCAATTAATGACACAGAGTACCTTGAACGGATCTCCACATTAGCCCCAGATGTCATTGTTTCAGTTGCAGCCCCTGAAATCTTTAGAAAAGGCATTCTCGAAGTTCCAAACTTAAAATGCATTAATATTCATAGCGGGAGATTACCCATCTATAGAGGCATGATGCCAAACTTTTGGCAACTTCTTCATGGTGAACCGCACGCGACAATTACAATACATGAGATGGCTGCGAAACTTGATGCTGGTGGAATCATTCAAACTCTTGAGTTCCCGTTGAAAGAAAGAGATTCGCTAGACCGTGTTATCGTTGGCACGAAGCAAGAAGGCGCCCGGCTCATGATAGATGTACTTACATCTATCGGTGAAGGCAATCTGGATGCTACTCCACTTGATATGAGTAGCGCTTCGTACTTTTCATTCCCCCAACCGAAGGATGTCAAAGCGCTTCGCAAGCGTGGGCATACAATGCTTTGAAGCAGAACCCAAACAACACACCTGCAGCAATGTCCATTGATGTCGAAGATTGGTTTCAAGTCCAAAACCTTGCAATCGATGCAAATACATGGGATAACCACGAATACCGCGTTGCATCAAACATGGATCGAATGCTTGAACTCATGGCTCAAAATAATGTGCAGAGCACTTGTTTTATTCTAGGATGGATTGCAGAAAGGCACCCAGAGACAGTTAAAAAAATTGCGGATGCAGGACATGAGATTGCATGCCATGGGTACAACCATGAACTCATCTACGATTTAACGCCTGAACAGTTTCGCGAAGATGTGCGTAGTTCTAAACAATTGCTGCAAGATGTAACCGGTGCTGAAGTTGTCGGGTATCGCGCGCCTTGTTTTTCAATTACAGATTGGTCTATCGATATATTGCAAGAAGAAGGCTACATGTATGATTCTTCTTCCTTCCCAACTGTGGCACATGACCGATATGGCCATTTAAGTGGAATGGAAAGCGGCATTGTCGTGCAAGAAATTAGAGACGGATTTCATGAAGTATGCGTATCGTGTTTGAATGTATTCGGCAAGGGATTACCGTGGGCTGGTGGTGGCTATTTTCGATTACTTCCTTACCCAATTTTCAAAGCTGGCGTAAAACGTATCCTGAAAAAGAAACAGCCATACGTGTTCTATATTCATCCGTGGGAAATAGATGCAGGTCAACCACGAGTGCAAGGAAGTAGCAAGCAACACACAGCACGCCACTACCTCAATATAAATAAGTGCGACGCAAGATGGTCTAGGCTCCTTGGTGATTTCAACTGGACAACTGTGTCGAAGCTACTCGCAAGTCAACTACAAAACGACGCATAAAAACAAATACAAATTAATACTACGAGCGCGAACGATCTCGTAGTTCGAAATGCGGCAATACTATTGTTGTGGAATTATTTTTTAAAGATGTCTTTTGGCGGCTGGTGCCACTGAGCAGACTCATGCTCACCAATATTCTTGTACCAATTCGCAGTACGATCAATACCTTCTCGAACACTTGCTTCAGCCACGAAGCCTGCATCCAATATTTTTTGAGCCTCAAACTTGGTTTGGTCAACAAACAATTTTTTTACCCGAGCAGTCGACACTGGCAAGTTCTTTCCAGTCAGGGCAATAATCAAATCAAACGGTTTTGCTCCAAGAAGCAGAAGCCACGTCGGGGGTCGAAACTTTGGCAGAGGCCTTCCAAGTGATTCATAACATGCTTCAGCAATTGCAACGCTTGTTAAATCTGGTTTATCAATGTAATTATAAATAGCGAACGATTCCTCGCTTCCATTATCTAACATGAACATTGTTGCGGGAACTATATTCTCAACGAACGAAAGACTTTTAATATTAGATGAACCCTTTGCAAAAAAGAATTTTCCAGTATCGATTTGTCGCAACAAAGAATACATGTTCGCGAAGTTGTCAGGACCATAGGTTACTGTTGGTCGAATAACAAGCGCGTGCCTGCCTCCGCCTTGCTCTACCCAAGATTGAAGTACTGATTCCCCAGCGAGTTTTGATTTTCCGTAAAAAGATTCTGGTTCTGGGACAGACTCTTCAGTCAACGGTACCGGCGCACTTCCGTAGACGGCCACTGTTGAGTAAAAGGTGATGCTGGTAATATTCAGTTCATCCATAACTGAAGTCATCACTTCAAGGCCGCCCTCGTTTACATCGAAGTAAGTTTTTTCTTCAATGCCAAAGTCGTGATGCGCAGCTGCAAGATGAATAATCTCATCGCAACCCGCAAATGCATCTCGCACCGCTTCGGGGTCACGAATGTCACCCTGTACAAATCTTGCATGTGGGCTTTTAAGTGATGGATCAACGATGTCAAGGATGACCACCTCGTCACCCCTCTCCTGCAAGAGCCGACAAAAATAGGCTCCTATAAAGCCGGATCCGCCTGTAATTGCATATTTTTTGGTTTGTTCGCTCATGAAGGTGTAGTTGTACTTTCTATCTCTCAATTATGGGCTATTTACAAGAGGAACTTGAATTATAGCCCATTCTATTTGCATCTAAATAGAGGTTACCTGCTGGCTTTGCCCACTGCCCAGCGCAGTTCAGGTCGTTTTAAAATTTTACTCCCAACTGCAAACACAAGGATTCCAACAACAACAGATAAGGCAAGGGGCACCAATGAGGAACTCCAATTTCCACCAGTTTGCCAAAGTTGATGAACGACCAGCCACACTGCAATAGACATGATGAAGGTGAGAATTGCCGTCGCTCCAAATGAGTGAATAACCTCTGTATTTAATGGGCGTGTCACAAACCGCTCCATACACACAAGCAACCCGCAAACATTCACTACTGCGCAAATTGCCGTTGACCACGCAAGACCACTTGCACCAAGGGGTGTCCATATAAGAGAAATGTTCAAGACGAAGTTTAAAGCAACGCATGCCATCGCAATTTTCACTGGGGTTATCATGTCGCCTTTCGCATAAAACCCGCGTGTTAATACTTGTGCCATGGAGTATGCCCAGACAGCAGAAGCGTATCCAAGAAGAATTGAACCAACTGTAACTACATCGCTACTCGTAAATTTATCTCCTTGAAAAACAGCTGCAACAAGTGGCTCGCGAACAATAATTAATCCCGCACTCGCTGGCAGTCCTATAAAGACAACTAAACGCAGTCCTCTTCGTAGCGTAGATGAAAAAGTGTCGTGCTTGCTCGCTTGTTTTGCAAGCAATGGGTATATGGATGTAGCAACAGCAATTCCGAACACGCCCAACGGAAATTGATACAAACGCTGCGCCCATGTAACGCTTGCCATCGTTCCTTCGTGCAATGGATACTGAAACCCAAAGAAAAAGGTAGAGCCGAATAAGTTTGATCCGTTCGCGACTAACCCATCAATCAAAGTATTAATCTGTAATGTTGCAAGTCCAAGAGTCATTGGCAACATTTTCCTCATCATCACCTTGAACTCGCCATTGGCGGATTCCGTCGATGTTGTAAACCAACCAAACTTTTTCAATGCAAGCAATGACCAAACAACTTGTAAAATTCCTGCGACAACTACAGAGACTCCAATCAATGTCATATGCGCAGCAGGTGTTTCAAAATAACTAACAAAACCCAATGCTGCTGCAATCATAAAGCCATTTAAAATAATAGGAGCAGAAGCAGTTGGTCCAAATGTATCGTGCACATGCAACATTGCACCAAAAATCGCCACGACGCATACCAACGGCATGTATGGAAGCATAATCATGGTGAGCTGAATTGATTCGTTCGTGCCATCTTGCGCAGAAAGTATGAGCCACAAGATAAGTTCAGCAATGAGCGTAATAACTCCAAGGAGCACCATCAATTTCGAAATCGTAAGAGTTGCAAAAGCTTTTGCAAGTTTCGGGTCTTCTTGTTGCAGTTTCGAATAGCTTGGAAGAAAGGCTGCAGCAAGTGCGCCTTCGCCAAACAGCCTTCGGAATAAATTCGGAATGAGGAATGCAAAACAAAAAGCAGACGTAACTACGCCAGGACCAAATATACGCGAAAGTGCGCCATCTCGAACTAAACCAAGTGATCGACTTACAAGTGTAAACAAACTTGTTGTTCGAGTGTTTTTTTCAAAATTATCGTTCATAGCGCAGTTGCCCATGCAGTACGTGCACCGACTACGAACGCAAACATTGCGAGAACCCATGCGTTAATAAGAACTGGTTGAGCTGTACATACAAGCGCCACTGCAAGCAAACTCGACCCAAAGAGAATTAAACCTGCACTTTTTTTATGTTTCAAGGCATCGAATTGTATTCCAGCTACATGTTTTAAAAAAAACATTGTGGATGCAACACTCAGTACAGTTGCAATTGCCATGGCAAATTGACTTTGTTGATCGCCATAGAGTTCTACAGAACCCAACCATAAACTCGCAGCAATGACACAAAACACTGCGCACCCAAACAAGGAAAGTAGTAACCAGTTTTTTACGTTTGAGAGCGAATCGACTATCGAATTTTTCATACACATCAACTGAGGGGGCCGGAAAGCACCGTAACAACACAATACTGCGAATATACCAAGGGCACTCGCTAGAAAATCTTCTTTCGAAATTTCTCGATTAGTTGACAGCACCTCTTGAGAGAGTTCGTCTAGCAATGCCCATGCTGTGAGGATAATCCACAGAATACCTACGTTTTTAATCCACCTTGAGCACATCAATAAAAACGTAAGCACACCAAAAAATACAAAATGCAAGAGTTTGTCTGGCGACTCGAACACCGGGGCTTCAACAGGAGGATCTTGAGGCAGATGTGTTCCAATAGTAAGAAGAACGAGCCACAATACAAAAGTGACACGAAAGTGCCAGGTAGTTCTGTCAATTTTTGTCATTGTGAATAGGGCCAGCTTCTGGAGTGCCCTGTTGTTCATTTTTGACTTCTATTTCAACTGTTATTCGTTTTGAAGGATCAGCAGCTACTACACTTTGTGCAAGCTGTCGATAATCTTTTGCCCCTGCGCAATCTGGTTCGTAGTCAAAAATAGTTTGACCAAAACTCGGAGCCTCTGCAAGTTTTACATTCCTTCGAATAGGTGGATCTAAAATAATACAGTCGCGCCACGGCACATCGCTATCACGAGATGAATCAAAGAAGTCTTGCAAATCGTCCACTACTTCTCTTGCAAGTTTTGTGTTTTTTTCGTGCATGCACAGCACAATTCCAGAGACTTGCAGTTCGGGGTTCAGTCCACCAACAAGCATTTGTACGGTTTCGAATAACCTGCTAACACCCTGCAGGGCTAAAAAATGTGTTTGCATTGGCACTATGAGTTCTTTAGAGGCAGCCAAGGCGTTGATTGTTAATAATCCCAAACTTGGAGGGCAATCAATCAAGATGTATTCGTATGAATCTGCAATGGGCTCAAGTTTTCGTGACAACAAATCATGCCTGTCCGTTTTAGAAGCAAGCTCAGATTCAGCAGCAGCTAGGTCAACTTCACTTGTCACAAGGTCAATGTTTTCGCGAGCGAATAAGAGTGCGTCTTGTACTGAAACACCGTCTTCCATAAGCAAATCGTAGACCGATGCCGAGTCGCTTTCCACACCAAAATGCAATCCTAGGTGTGTCTGGGGATCAAGGTCTATGACTAAAACTTTATTGCCGCTCGCGGCTAGCGCAGCAGCTAGATTAACGGTAGTGGTGGTTTTACCAACACCACCCTTCTGGTTTAATATCGAAATGATTCTTGCTTTGCTCACAATGTGAAGTATAGCGGAGGCAAGGGTCGGGGATGTACCAGACTCTATCTATGGAGAAACCCCGTGCAAACCAAGTCTTTACTCGAACATCCATCGCATTGCAGCGGTTTCTTTCCCGATGATATCCCGAAGATAGTGTGCCAAAAGTCTGTTTGCCCTGCTTATCGCTTCGGGCTCAATTGGTTGCATGGGTCCGTCTTCTTGCAACAAACGCAAAACCTCTACCGTTTCTTTACGGACCCGAACGCGATCAATCTCGCCAGTATCCTCAACGACGCCACCAATTTTTGAACTGAATGCCACCACTAATTCATCACCACTTGTCGTCAAAGTAGGTTGGTACCCCGTTTCAACAAGCAACGCCCACTGAAACCGCAATACGGGCCACGCAACATCGTGGCCACCGTCCATTCGGTCAAGCGCAAGAGAAAATGAATCAAACACATTTGTATGAGGGTCTTGATCATTTATCAACCTGCCAACAAGATCTGCCATATAAATACTCGCTTTATTTACCTGGAGCGAGTTCCTCGTCGACCACCAAACATGCTCTAGTTGCCATTCGGTTAACGTAGCAAGGTCACTGCTTGCTTTAATACGCGCAACAATGTGGCCACGTGTGAGCGGGTCAAAGCCTCCAGAAAATGAACCGTTGTTCCGTTTTGAACCCTTCGCGATGCCACGAATAATGCCGTACTCTTTTGTAAGCAAACTTACCGTCTGGCTCGTTTCCGAATAATCCCAGCAACGCATGCAGATTGCAGTGTCGGAGAGGATTGCCATCTTAGGATTGCGATGCAGAAGCTTCGAAAATAGGTTCCCACGGGAACTCTTCTGCAACTTCTTGCAAATCTTTCAGTGTTAGTTTTTCGATTGTCTGCAATTCATCTTCAAGAGAAATATACGTTCCAGAAGTTGTAAGCATGCTACCAAGGCGTTGCATTCTGCCAGCTGGACGCTCACTAGCAACAGCTACTCCTGTACTCGCTTTTGCGATTACTTTCGAGAGGTCTTCTTTTGTTAACGATTGAACTAGTTTTTTCATTTCTTCTTTGATAACAGTAGACACTTGTTCTGCATCGTCTGGTGCGCAAACTGCCCAGACCATTTGTTCACCGAAGCCATCGCTTGAATCTGCGCTCGCTGAAGCAACCTCGGCAAGTCCTGCATCAACAAGCGCCCAGTGCAATCGCGAACCTTCGCCACCACCAAATATTGAAGCAAGTGCTGCGGCTGCGTGCCGTTTTGGATTTTGGAATGAAGCGCTTGGCATCATCATCATTAAATAATGTTGGTGCAAATCTTCAATTTTCTTTGTGTATGTTCCTGGAAAGCGAACTACTTCGTCGTACTTACGCAACGCTCCTGTTGTCTCCCAAGCACCGCAGTTGGCTTCAATTGCACCAACCATATTCTCGAAGTCTATGTTTCC
>JABJDN010000164.1 GCA_018665385.1 Phycisphaerae bacterium
CGGGCTGTAGCGCAGCTTGGTTAGCGCGCCTGACTGGGGGTCAGGAGGTCGGAGGTTCAAATCCTCTCAGCCCGACTTTGAGAACACCCGAGATTTTGTGAGGTTTTCTCAATGGTGGAACGAATAAGACATCAAACTAATGAACTACTGTGCATTCATTCAACTGGGACCAGAACCGTCGCGTTGAATACGTATCTCACTTATAGGAATAAGTTTACCAGTGTCCATTCCGGGACATGGCGTTTCTTTTTTTGCGCGTTCCCACGCTGCTTTAGATTTCAAGTTCTCAGTCCAAAACGGCCATGTCCTGCACTGGGATGGCCTGGCTTCGTACAAGGAACACCCCGGCTTATCCGTTGAGCGGTCTAAAAACACACAGTCGTACTTCCCAGCAATAACATTTTCAGTAAGTGACCATTTTGCACCTAATTTACGAGCGAAGTGCTTATAAAAGTCTTCCACAGATATATCAAGCTTTTTCGCCATAGCACGCCCTTCGGCATCGTTGAACCAAACAGCACCTGGAGGGCCTGTGCAACAATTGCCACATTGGGTGCAGGAAAACCGAAGTCCGTCTTCAAACCAATCACTCATGGCGTCTATCGTATAAGATTAATACTTGAAAAGTAACCCAACACGTAGAAAGTAAGGAAAGCCACTCCAAATGCAATTCGAAGTCAACGATGTCATCAACACAATCAACAGTATTCTCTTCTCAGAATATGTTGTCTATGCACTCTTACTCACCGGCCTTATCTTCACACTCTGGAGTGGATTCGGGCAATATCGAGCACTCACTCACGGCGTTTCAGTTATTCGAGGAAAGTTCGATAAGAAAGACGACCCCGGAGCGATTAGTCACTTCCAAGCACTCTCTGCTGCACTCTCTGCAACTGTCGGCTTAGGGAACATTGCCGGCGTCGCGCTTGCTGTTGCAATCGGCGGCCCTGGCGCTGTCTTTTGGATGTGGGTTATTGGTCTGCTTGGCATGGCACTGAAAATGACAGAAGTGACGCAATCAATGCTCACTCGCGACACGACTGATCCAAACAATCCGCATGGCGGACCGATGTATGTAGTTGACAACTTGTTTAAGAAAGCAGGCGGACGTCTTGGTGCAACCATTGGCGGCATTTTCTGTTTCACACTTGTTCTCTCTGCAATTACTGGTGGCAATATGTTCCAAGCATGGAATGTTGCTGCAGTAACCACGCAGTACTTTGAAATTCCAGGAGTCTCAGGAATTGAAAAGACCTCAAACTTTAACCCAGAAACTTTTGCAATCGGAGTGATCCTTGCAATCATTGTTGGGTGCGTCATCGTCGGTGGCATTAAGCGAATCGGCTCGGTTGCAGGAAAACTCGTTCCGTTCATGTGCTTGTTGTATTTAGGCGCAGGGATTGTTGTTTTACTATTAAACATTGGGCAAATTCCAGAACTCATCATGCTCATTGTTAAATACGGCCTAGGCTTCGGAGATGCGCCAGCTTCTGGTGCGTTCCTTGGCGGTTCAGTTGGATACGCCGCAATGTGGGGAATAAAGCGCGCACTCTTCTCCTCAGAAGCGGGACAAGGTTCAGCGCCAATTGCACACTCTGCTGCAAAATGCAACGAACCCGTTCGAGAAGGGATCGTTGCAGGCCTTGAACCTTTTATCGATACCCTCGTTGTATGTACTGTTACTGCACTTATCATTCTCGCATCAGGTGCTTGGAACCGCGGCCCAGAAGCAACATTTGGCGAAGCCGCAGCAATTTCATTCTCACTTGAAGACGACGAGTGGCGTTTAACCACTCCAGCGCTTCCATCTAAAAACGACGAAGCAAAAAGAGTAAATGGCGTTGCAGCTGAAGATACAGGTTGGTCATTAAATGACTCTGTATTCATGATGCTCAGAGCTGGTCAAGACGAAAACACCGGCGATAATCTCCATCGCATTTCTGGGTCTGTTACTAGTGGTGCAGATGGCAATTTTGCAGTTGCTTGGGAACCCTACGATGCAATCTACGATGAGGCGGGCGATGCAATTCCTGTTTCCATAGAAAGCAATGGTGTGTGGGCGAACTATCCGGGAGCAAGTCTAACCGCTCACGCTTTCGACAGAACAATTCCTGGCCTTGGTAAATGGCTTGTTGTCATTGCTGCTTGGCTCTTTGCCATCTCAACTATGATTTCATGGAGTTATTATGGCGAACAGGGTGTTATATATGTCTTTGGCAGCGAGGGGCCATTTTCTGTAGTTGCGATTACGTTGTACCGCTTGGTGTACACAGTTCTAGTTGCTATTTCTACTATGGGCTTCATCACGACAGATGCAGAATTAGATATGTGGACGACCCTTGGTTTGGGAGCAATGCTTGTTGCAAACATTCCAATTATGTGGATTTATGGTCCGCAAGCAATGCGTGCGTACCACACGTATATAGGAAAACTTAAAAAAGGCGAGTTTAAAGAAAACGCAGAATAAGTTCCGCTGATTCTTTTTCAGGATTATGAGAAGCGTATTGGAGCATTTGTTGCTCCAATGCGTTTTTCATTGTAGCCATGGCATCTTCATCGTTTAACATATTGAGTGCTACTTCTGAAATTTTCCCAGCAATATTTCCACAAGGGATAAACTCAGGGACAATTCTCTCGCCCGCTATAAGATTAGGAAGTAAGCGATACGGCGTGTTGAGCATGACCTTCGCCCCAAGTAACGACAGTGGATTTACTTTATACATGCCAATCATTGGAAGACCATGACGCATTACGTGCAGAGAAACTGTGCCTGAAACATTTAATGCAAGATCAGCCCATGCAAGTACACTAGGCAGTTCATCAGCAACGATTTGCAAACCATTCGACAATGGCTTCACTCGTTCAACATCTTCTTCTCTGCATGCAATGACTGCTTCCGTAGCAGGATGTTGCGTGCATATCCTGCTCAAAATTGAAAGTTGCATTGGAAGGTTTTTCTTTATTTCACTTTTTCGTGAACCAGGCAACAAGACGATGTTTGGCATGCCTGCGGGTAGATCAATATCTTTGCATTCGTGGGTACCCATTGCTGGGTGTCCAATGAACGTTGCTGGCATTCCCCTTGATTCAAACCATTCTTGTTCAAACGGAAGCAAGCACATGACATGATCGCTTAATCGCTTCATCTTACGCAACCGCCAAGGCGCCCACGCCCACAATTGTGGTGCTGCAAGATGTATCACCTTACATCCATGCTTTCGTGCAATTTTACACACAGGCCAATTTGCAGCTGGAGAATCAACTGCTATGACTAGGTCTGGTTTGTTCGTTTCAATCCATGAACCAACCATATCGACAAGGCCTTTGATGCGTTTGATTTCAGAAATTGCTCCAACGCCCATGGCAGCTTCTTTCGTGGTGTGTTCTAACAGTTCAACTCCGGCCTTTTGCATCTGAGAACCGCCAAGACCTACAACGCGAACATGCTCACCACTTGCCTTGAGCCCACGCGTAGCCATCGCACCAAGCGCGTCGCCACTTGGCTCGAATGCCGTCATGAGAATTGTTTTTGAGGTCTGTTGTTGCATAGGACATATTTCGGGGGCGGGGGTACAATACCCGAATGCTGAAAAGAACATGTACATGTGGCGAAACTCGTAAAGAAAACGCCGGCGAAGAAATCGTACTGAGTGGTTGGATTAACACCTATCGCGACCAAGGCAAAGGACTTGTTTTTATCGACTTACGAGATAGATACGGCCTTACGCAAGTAGTATTTGATGCGGAAGATACAACCCCTGAAGTCATGGAAATTGGGGCTTCGTTACGTCGAGAAGATGTCATTTCTGTAAAGGGTATAGTTCGCATCCGTGAAGGCAAACCAAATGCTAAGTTAACTACTGGCGATATTGAACTGGTTGCAAAAGAAATTGAAGTTGTAAATCGCACGGCGAAACTTCCGATTCTTCCGGACGACCACGATGCAGACAAAATTGGCGAAGAGCACAGGTTGAAGTATCGCTACATCGATTTGCGCCGGCCAAAGATGCAAGAGATTTTAAAACTTCGGCACAAGATTACACAATTCACGCGTAACTTTTTTGCTGATAATGATTTTCTTGAAATTGAGACGCCCCTGCTCATTACTCCTACACCAGAAGGTGCACGCGACTTTATCGTGCCATCACGACACCAATCTGGACAATGGTATGCACTTCCGCAAAGCCCCCAAATTTTTAAACAAATTTTAATGGTCGCAGGCTGCGACAAATATTTGCAAATTTGTAAATGTTTGCGCGACGAAGACCCACGCGCTGACCGCCAAGCAGAGTTCACGCAAATTGACCTTGAGATGAGTTTTGTTGACCAAGATGACATTCTTGAAATCATGAGCGAGTTTGCATCACGCTTGTACAAAGAAGTTGGAGGCATTGACCTAGGCGAACTTCCACAGATGTCATGGAAAGACGCGATGGATAATTATGGTTCTGACCGACCAGACATTCGATTCGATTTGCAATTACGCGACGTTACAGAACTTGCAAGCAAGACTGAGTTTAAAGTATTCAAAGATGCTATCGATTCTGGAGGAACTGTAAAAGCAATGCGAGTTCCAGGTGGCGCAGATAAACTGTCACGGAAGAAGACCGATGCACTTGCAGAGGTTGCAAAAACTTACGGCGCTGGGGGGCTGCCAACTGTGAAGTACCAAGGCGGCGAATTCCTCACAGGAGTTGCGAAATTTGTTACTCCAATCAAAGATGAACTTGTAGAGGCCCTTGGACTTGAAGATGGCGACATCGTCATGTTTGGGATTGGCTCCTACCGAGTCGCGTGTACTGCACTCGGCGAAGTCCGGTTAGCGCTTGCGAAAGATTTAGAACTTATTCCAACTGGCGCGTTCCGTGGCCTTTGGATTGTTGATTTTCCGATGTTTGATTGGAACGAAGATGCTGGGCGCTGGGTAAGCGAACACCATCCGTTTACTGCTCCACTTGAATCACAAATTGATATTCTTGAATCCGATCCTGGCAACTGTGTCTCATCAGGCTATGACCTTGTTATTAATGGTGCTGAAGTTGGTGGCGGTTCTATTCGTATTCACAATCCTGAAATACAAGCAAAAGTGTTTGGCTTGCTCGGATTAAGCTCTGAAGAAACTGAAGAAAAATTTGGCTTCTTGTTGAATGCGTTGCGATTTGGCGCGCCCCCTCATGGTGGAGTCGCGTTTGGTTTAGATCGACTAGTCATGATGATGATTGGCACAGATAACATTCGCGACGTTATCGCTTTCCCGAAAACGCAAACTGGCGCTGACCTTATGTGCGAAGCTCCGGGCGAAGCTGACCCGAAACAACTCGATGAACTCGGAATTATTATGCGAGAACCTGAAGCCGCCACAGAAGCAAAGTAAGCAGAGCGAAAATTTTCTCGCCGTGCTCCTCGTCACCACGTTGATGCGCATTCAGTAAAGCCCTACAGGCATCTTGTTCAATGGAAAGTCCACAGAACGCTTCTGGACATTCAAATGTTTTTTCCGCAAGCTCTCCTAAAGAACTCACTGGATTTTTCAACCACGATGACATTGGAAATGACACTGGTGGAATGGGCTCCATATCTTCAGACACGTGCAACTGCACTCCAACGTATTCAGCAAGAACGCCGAGTTCTATTCGCTTTGCGGCTGCCCTGTGCGCTTTATGAAGCAAGGCTGTTCCAGATGGTTGTAGGATGCGTTCCAAAAAAGGTGAAACAGAATCAGTAGGATTGAGCGTTCCATCAAGCACAGCAATGCCTTTGTCTTTAGCACTTCTGTATTGCCACAATTTTGAAAGCAGTGTGTAATCAGCAAAGGGCTTTCCAAGAATCGTTACGAGAGTTTTGAGATCTTCGGCGGGTGTTGATGCTATGCCCGCTTCTACAGCGCGGGCTCCTGTGCATATTTCTTGGAATTTCTCTTCAATCGGCATCGAACAAATTGGTGAAAGTAACGCTCCGCCTTCCACCGCATACCCAAGTTGCAAGTACTCAGCGACGCCTTGTTGCAATTCGGTCGGCAAGTCTAATTCTTCTGCGATTTTGAGCAATGGCATTGGGTTACTCGAAAAAAGAAGACCATCCCCCACTTCATCTAAATCTAACCAATACAGTGGCTTTCTACCTGTTCCCCTTCGACCTAGTTCGAGTTGAAGCGTCTCTTCATGCCAATGAGCATAGGCGCATTCATCCCAATCTTCGCCATCGCAAATTTCCCGCACCCCATCTTTTGTACCAGACCCTATTCTAGAACCCGAGCCAGAGCCTAAGAGGAGGATGTGGAGAGAACCGTTTTGGATTGGTATGGAGTCTTCAAAACGGTACGTCCTAGAACTTGACAAAAGAAGCGTTTGCTCAAGAATGGAAGGCCAATTTTCAGGAACTGGTCCACCATCGCGTTTTAAAATGCCTGCAATGCCACTCATTGCTATAGAGTACATCGCATGGCACATCGAAACACAAACATTTTGACCATTCTCATTCTTCTTGGCCTGGTTGCAGGTGCACTTGTGGGTGAATACGGTTTACACGACCCCACCGGTGCAAACGTTGACCAACTGCAATGGCTGAAAGAAGTGGGCAACATCGTGCTCATTAGACCACTAAAAGTGCTCATCATTCCCTTGATATTGTTCAGCGTTATTTCTGGAATTACTCGTATTGGAGATCCCGCGAAACTCGGCATAGTAGGCATAGCAACACTTGTGTATTACCTTGCCACGATGTTTACTGCAGTAACACTTGGCGCATGCCTAGTTACGTGGATTGCTCCTGGTGTACTGCCGTCAGATGTCCAACTTACTCTGATAGAAACAAGCCAAGCAACAGCAGCCATCGAGCATGCACCGCGTGCATTAAGCTCAGCGTGGCTAAACATCTTGTATCAAATTGTACCTGTCAATATTTTCAAAGACATGGTGAACGGTCAACCCCTTGGAATCATCGCCTTCGCAATCGCCTTCGGACTTGCCATCACGGCAGGTGGCGATAAAACAAAAGCAGCCCGAGACATTTGCAATGCCTGCTTTGAAGGCCTCATGATTCTTGTGCGCTGGGTTATCTGGCTCACACCTATTGGAGTTTTCTTCTTAGTTGCTTGGACAGTTGGAAAAATTGGATTCGCTTCCATTAAAGGACCGCTTGGCTGGTACATGGCTACAGTCTTGATTGGCCTTGCGGTACATGGTTTCGTTATCCTTCCACTTGTACTCTATGTATTTTCTGGCAAGAATCCATACCAATTCATGTGGCAGATGAAACGTGCATTGATGACAGCAATAGGAACCGACTCTAGCTCAGCAACGCTCCCTGTAACCATCGATGCTGCTGAAAACGAAGGGGAATGTTCTAAAAGAGCGGCGAATTTCGTCCTCCCCCTTGGCGCTACTGTGAATATGGATGGCACAGCACTCTACGAAGCAGTTGCGGTTGTTTTCTTATTCCAACTTTTTGGCATTGATTTAGATATTTCACAACTCGCAGTTGTTGTTATCACAGCAACTCTCGCAGCAATTGGTGCTGCTGGAATTCCATCAGCGGGCTTAGTAACAATGGTCATTGTTATCACAGCGGTCAATATGAATTTAACGGGTTCTGCAGACGGGCCACTCCCTATTGCAGCCATAGGCATCATTATTGGCGTGGACCGTATTCTCGATATGTGCCGCACAGCGGTGAATGTATGGGGCGACGCAGTTGGAGCCAAAATCATTACAAGAATTGCACCAGACTAAAGAGTCCGCCGCACATAAGTGCAGCAAGCAATTCGAACCGAAGTCAACCTGAAAGCGAGTCCGCTCGCTTGAAGATTAGATTTGGCTTGAATTGCGCTAGCGAACTTTGGTGTGGCACGGAGGTCGAAGCAGATGGGGCTTTACGCCCCGTCGATGCAGACCGACAAAGCCACACGAAAGTGCAGCAAGCAATTTGAGTCAAAGTCAACCTGAAAGCGAGCTAATGTAATGTTCTGCGTCAAGGGCTGCGATGCAGCCCATTCCGGCTGCGCTGACTGCTTGGCGGTATTCAGAATCTGCTACATCTCCTGCTGCAAAAACGCCGTCGATGTTTGTTTTGCTGCTTCTGGTATTGAGTTGGATATATTTTGCGTCATCTAGTTCTATGCCGCTACCGTCTAGAAAACTTGTTGTTGGCGTATGACCGATTGCTACAAAAAGTCCTCGCAAATCGAGCGTGGATTCTTCGCCAGTAATTGTATCTTTGAGCAACACACCTGTGATGACTTCATCGCCTAGAACATCTAACACCACTTTATTCCAGAGCACTTCAGCATTTGGTGAATTAAAAATTCGTTTTTGCATCGCTTTCGAAGCGCGGAATTCATCTCGCCTATGGATGATGTACACTTTGGAACCAAATTTAGTTAAGTAACTTGCTTCTTCTAGAGCACTATCGCCACCGCCAACTACTGCTAGTGGCTGGTCACGGAATGCTGGCAAGGCGCCATCGCACACTGCGCAAGCACTTACACCGCCACCGCTTCTTGCAAGACGCATTTCGTTGTCAAGACCCATCCAATTTGCAGTTGCTCCAGTAGCAACAATCACTGATTTTGCAAGAATAGTCTCGCCTTTTGATGTTTCAAGTTTAAATGGCTTAGAAGAAAAATCACATGAAACAATATCTTCACCACGAGTGCGCGTGCCAAATCGTTCTGCTTGCTTTTGAAAAGCTTCCATCATGTCGGGGCCTGTGATGCCTTCAGGAAAACCTGGGTAATTCTCAACTTCGGTCGTCAACATAAGTTGGCCACCGGGTAACACAATCGAAGGCTGAGTCTTTGGGACCCCAACAACTACAAGTGGTTTTAAATCTGCGCGCGCTGCATAAATTGCTGCTGTCCAGCCTGCTGGGCCGCTACCAATAATGACTACATTTTCTATATCTGACATGTATTAATCCACTAATCCTGCATTGCGTTGCATTGATTTTAACGGTGGCCAAAGAATTAAATCGTCGCCACTGTTCAATCCACGATCGTCTTCGTTATTTCCTGAAACACTATACAGCAGACATTGTCCATCTTCTACGAATACGTTGCCTGCTAGTGTTTGAATTCTCGTCTTCTTCGAAATTTTTCGGTAATAAAAAGGGCCAACTGAAAATTCATACAAGGTCCAATCAGCATCTGTACGCATTGTCAGAGGCCTGAACATATCTAAGTTACTCGAGCGATGCAGCAATTGTGCATACATCATCTTTACGCTTTTTGGATACACGCCGTAATGGTTTCGGTATCCGCAAAGTGCCGCTGCTACTGCAGTGCTGTTTATCTGAGTAGTCAAGAAATCTCGTTCAAAAAAGAGCGACTGTATATCTCGAATAATCAGGTTCACTGCAGCATACTTCACAGGATTTGATTTTTGCAGTTCAGTATCAACCGAAAGCTGAGGGTGGAATGCGCGCATCTTCCAACGCCTCCACCAATCATCGTAAATGCGGTTTAAGCGGGCAAGCGAGTCATCTCGCCCACGATGGCTCTTTGCGATTGATTCCCAGTATTTAGCTGCCCCAAATCTCGTCACTGGCTCTTTCCGAGATTGAATATCGGTAAGTACTTCTCTAAATTTTGCTGAGTCAGCTTCGCCTGTCGAAGTAAAGAGTTCGTTCACGAGAGCTTCGCCGACTACTCGGTCGCCCTCTGGCATAAGCAACCGTGTTGCATCTGCTCGTAAATACGGAATGCCTTCCTTCGCAAATGAACGGAATTGACTAGCAGTAAGTGATTCTCGGTATTCGTAAAACATGTCCCGCGTGTTTGCGAGTGCTTCACTCAACATTGGCATGAATGTTAGTTGTTCTTTAAGAAACTCTCGGTCGCAAAATTTTCGCAACACAACAAGTTCAGACATGAGCAATTCAATTGCGCGGTCCATTTCCCCAACTTCAAACAATCTGTATAACTCTACTGTGCACCAAAGGTACGCAAGTTCAACTTGATCAACATATCCAAAGTGAATATTGTGCAAGTGACCACTCACGCCAATTTCTGCAACTACTCCATTCTGTTGGTACAAATCAGAAACAAGTTCAGCACCGTATGGCAAACCAATTAATGGCCGTTTAGCAGACTCTGTAAACACTCCTGCCATATGTTCATTCGTTTGTGCCCAAGCAGCGAGCGCATCCCAACCCTCCACGCCAGGCCAAACTGTATTCATGTTGAATGATTCGCTGATCGCTTTTGGCGGAGCTGTGATTTGAAGGCATCCATCAAAGAAAATCTTCCAAGATTTCACATCCTCACTCCCCTTGGTAGAAGACGAGTTATTCAGCTTGGCAAGTACATCTGACCTACTATCCGCTTGCACTGGTGCAAGAACGAACATAACTAGGCATAGTGGTATTAAAAAACGTTTATTCATCAAATAATCCTCTCGTAGAGACCACACATTTTAGTGGAATTACGAGTGTACCAGATGCTGGGTCTACTGGTCTAAACCACCGAGTAACGATATCATGCAACACCCTCAAGAATAGGAGTTGAGCGATGACAACCGTAGGTGTACCAACTGAAGTAAAAAAAGATGAATATCGAGTAGGCATGCGACCTGTTGGCACAGAAATTCTGACCAGGGATGGCCAGAAAGTCTATATACAATCAGGCGCTGGACTTGGATGTGGCTACGACGATGCTATGTACAAAGCAGCTGGAGCAACCATACTGAGCACTGCTGAAGAAATATGGGCTGCCTGCGACATGATTGTCAAAGTGAAAGAGCCACAACCTCAAGAAGTGGCACTCATTAGAGATGGCCAAACTGTCTTTACGTATTTTCATTTTGCTGCAGATAAAGAACTTACAGAGGGTTGTCTTTCGCAAGGTTGTATTTCAGTAGCGTACGAAACGCTTACAGACGACCTAGGTCATCTGCCTCTGCTCACGCCAATGAGCGAAATCGCAGGAAAACTATCGATACAAGAAGGTGCAAAATACTTAGAGCGACCACAAGGTGGTAGAGGTATTTTGCTGGGTGGTGTTCCTGGCGTTGACGTTGGCAAAGTACTTGTTCTTGGCGGGGGCATCGTAGGAACAAGTGCATCGCGAGTTGCTGCCGGTATGGGCGCAGATGTCGTCATCATGGACATTAGTAATAACCGCATGCGCGACTTGGACGAATTTATGCCGTCAAATTGTAGAACTATTTATTCCGACCCTGAAGCAATTAGAAGCCACCTTGCTTGGGCTGATTTAGTTGTCGGAGCAGTTCTTATTCCAGGCGCAAAAGCCCCGAATCTTATTAGCAGAACAGATTTGAAATACATGAAGCCTGGTTCAGTCATAGTCGACGTAGCAATTGACCAAGGTGGCTGCGTTGAAACTGCAAAAGTCACGACCCACAGCGATCCAATTTACACCGTAGATGATGTCGTACATTATTGTGTTGGCAACATGCCCGGCGCTGTAGCAAGAACTTCTACCCAAGCACTAACGAACGCAACAATGCCATGGATCAGCAAGCTAGCCGCGTCTACTGCAGACAAACTTGCAAAGCAAGACCCGCATTTTGCGAACGCGATAAATACAAATCAGGGTACGCTCACAAATGAGCCTGTGGCGATTGCTCATGATTTGCCATTTGAATTACTGTACGTATAAGACATAATGCAACTGTACTTTGACAACGCAGCCACTTCCTATCCAAAACCAGATTCGGTTGTTGCAGCAATGGCTTCGTACCAAACTGAATGTGGTGCAAGCCCAGGTCGCGGAGCGTACAACAGTGCAAAACATGCTACTTCCATTCTAGACTCATGTCGACAACTGCTTTGCGACCTAGTATGCGCTCCAAGTGTAGACCATTGCATTTTGACTTTAAATTGCACCGATGCATTAAACCTAGCAATTATTGGAGTAGCAAAACATTTTGTGAGTAAGGGCGAGGATGTGCACATTGTCACTACTGCAATGGATCACAACTCTGTCTTGCGCCCACTACACGAATTAGAGTCCATGGGCGTTCGACATACGATTGTGCCCGCTGACCCAAAAACTGGAATCGTTTCCCCTGCTGCTATCCAACAAGCAATTACAGATACCACTCGGCTTGTCGTTGTAGCACATGGCTCTAACGTTACAGGCACCATTCAAGATATAGAAACCATCGGCGCTGTGTGCGGGGATATACCATTCCTAGTTGATGCTGCACAAACAATGGGGCACTACCCTATTCATGTCGAACGTATGAACATTGCGATGCTCGCATTTCCTGGACATAAAGGATTACTCGGTCCACTTGGAACTGGCGGTCTCATCCTTCGGCCTGGAATAGAACATATCGTTTCGCCCTTGCGAACGGGTGGAACTGGAAGCATGAGCGAATATCCAGTTCAACCGAGTACTATGCCAGACAAGTACGAACCAGGCTCGCACAATATGCCGGGTATTGCAGGGCTTGTTGCATCTTTGGAATGGATTACAGAAGAAGGCATCCAGAACCTGCATGCAAGGGAACAGGCGCTTTGCTCTGCCTTTATTGATCTTGTAGATACTGAACACGCCACCATCGCTGGCCCAAAAAAAGAACATCGGTGTGGCGTATTTTCGTTACGATTTGAAAATGACCCTCTGGAGGTTGCAGAGCAACTTGCGGAAGAATTTGGCATACAGGCACGTGCCGGATTACACTGCGCGCCCTTCGCACACGATACAATTGACACTAGCCAGTTCGGCGGAACTGTACGAGTTTCATTCGGACCGTTTCACAAAATTGAAGATATTACCTATCTTGCAAACACACTTAACACACTCTCTGCGAAAGTTTTAACATGAATACATTGATTACCCAACGACTTGACGACGCTGCTGAAGTTATCGAAGCATTACGAGAAGCAACAGATGATATCGCTCTGATTAGTTCTGTCATCATCGACCGTATAAGCAACGGCGGCACAATTATGGCGGCAGGTAATGGCGGATCTGCTGCGCAAGCAATGCATTTTTGCGAAGAACTTACAGGTCGTTACCGTGAGACACGGCCAGCACTTCCTGCGATTTGCCTTTGCAGTGATGCAGCGGCAATGTCATGCATTGCAAATGATTTCGGTTGGGAAAATGTCTTCATGCGACAACTAGAAGCCCATGCTTCATTTACTATTGACGACGAAGATGAGGAAAACGCAATCTCGAATGACGTTCTGCTTGTGCTCTCCACTTCAGGAAATAGTGCGAACGTAAACACCGCACTTGAATGCGCGAATGAATTAGGAATTGTAACTATTGGCTTGCTTGGCAAAGACGGTGGCGGCTCTGCTGATTTATGCGACCATTGCATTGTTATCGACGCTACTGATAGTGCTGCGATTCAAGATGGCCACCAAGTTGTACTTCATGCAATATGCGAAGTCATTGAGGCATGGGTAGCTGAAGAAATGGCAAACGAAACCGAAGAAGTTGCTTAACCTTCTCCGCCGTCAGAACCACCCCCACCACTATCTTTTGCACCAGTAAATATGTACGGTGGTGGTAAGTGCTTTCGCCAGTCGTCTTCTGCTGTGAATTCCTCCACAAGTTCGCGACCTTCGTCCTCTGCTGTTTCCATCCAACCTTCTGGACGTATGGCTGATATTTTCTCAGGACCTTTGTCCCAATTTTCTTCCTTGCGTAAATATACCGTTCGTGATGGAAATGCAAACTCAACACCTAAATCGCCTGCGAGTCGAATAATGTCGAGCATAAAACGGTGCCGTTCACGAAGTTCGGTTTGCCAGTCTGGTGCAGTCCAAAAAACATACACCAATACATCTAAACTGGAACTTGCAAAACCATTTAACCAAACTTGGTAGTAATCTTTTCGAGTGTACGGGTGGACTCGGAGTAACTCTCGAATTCCCTCGCAGAATGCTGCAATTTTATCTGGTGGAGTTGCGTATCCAATTCCAATCATCTGCTTCCAGCGACGATACCTTCGCGCTGAATAGTTATTGCATTTGGTCGTGACAAGAATTGAGTTCGGAATAGTAACCACGGTGTCGTAGAACGTACGCACTCGAGTCGAACGTATACCTACAGCTTCAACAGTACCTTCCACTCCATCAATAACTACCCAGTCACCGATACCAAAAGGTTTGTCGAGGATAACGGTAATGGAACCAAAAAAGTTTTCAATAGTATCTTTCGCAGCAAACGCGAAGCCTAGACCACCGATTCCTAAACCTGCAATGATTGGAGCAAGTTGTATTTGTAGACTACTTGCAAGATAAATAATTCCAAACACGAATACTGTTGCTTTGAGTGTTTTTCGTAACAATGGAACAAGCAAATCGTCGAGTTTGTTTTCAGTTTTTCTTGCTTTCTCTGCTGCAACCCATGCGATTAAATCGGTTCCTTTGAAACCGAACCAAATACAAGCAGCTGTGATGTACACCGAAACAACGGGTCCTAAAAACGCAATCAATCCTTGAGGGAGCCCTAACATAGGCATAAGGAATAACCATACACCACCACCAGCAGCTAAACCCGCTGGCCTTGGAACAGCACGCATTATTTGTGCAAGTCCAACAGCATCGCTGCTTGCATCTGTGATTTGCCGCAATACTCTGCGAAGCACAAAGCGAACTGCGATATCAACAACTAGGCCTGCAAGAATTGCGGCGAGAACAAGACCCCACTGCCAATACGCAACATCAAGGAATTCATCCTTCATCCAAGGCGAAAGGTATTGTTCTATCCAAGTATCAGCACTTGTTACAGAAGGATTTGGAACTGTGGCAACAGACAATTGAAAAAGCATTTGTAGCATATAGAGAGCATGCTACGATAGAACCGCATTCTCTGCGTATTGGACGTGCCTAAGATTGCCTAAATTCACAATTTAGCACGCAATCTTGCCTAACCGGTACAAACGGAACACAAATCAGGCGCTTCTACATCAAGGCTTCAGTCAATACCTTTTTAGTGCCGAAGAAGACCTCGTACTCCCATAACAGGGCTTAGCCAGCGAGGAAAACCGTGCAAAAACTACTACGTACAACTTTGACCTTATTTACAGCTTCGCTTTCAGCAAGCGCTGGAGCAGGCATTTTTCAAATTACGGATAGTTCTGGCTCTTTCTCTATGCATGCGCAAATGATGAATGGCCTGTTTGCAGATGGCTCGCAAACATTCACGACGGGCGATCTTGAAGCGCTTCACACTATGCTCAATACATGGGGTATTGATACTGACGGGAAAATAACAGTCCTACCGCTCAATACATCGCATGGATTAACTCTAGTAACACTCATAGATGAAGAACATGGTGCTGGCGATATATCGTTTGATTCGTCCATTGGAGTATCAAGTACCGGCTCAAATGCACTTGGTATGTTCATCAACGATTCTACAGAAGACAATTGGTCAATAATCGAATCGCCGTTTTTCAATTCTCAAACATTAGGTGCAACCTTCGTGTGGGATAGTGTAGATAGCGGTGATGGTTTTGCATGGACTGATTTCACTATGGGCGACACAGTTTCGTACACGTTTACCGAATTAGACGCTGATTCACTCGATGAATTGGCATTTCAGTTTGCAAGTTGGGAAAATGACAGTTGGGGAATCGTCTCTGTTGATGCATTCAAAGCCAACGGAACGAACGTCTTTACAGGCATGGTCATTCCTGCACCCCCTGCAGCGCTCCTTCTCACTGCTGTTGCTGTTGGATACCGCCGTAGACGCTAGTAACACTGCTCCGTTAGAATATCCATATGTCTATTGAAAACAACGCTGCTAAGCAGCAGATTGTGCGTGGTTGGATTGGGTTATTCCTTGTTCGCCTTGCTGTGCCAGTTTGGATTTTCATCGGTGCCTATTCAAAGTTAGAAGGCGCTACACCGAAATCACTCCCCCGCTCAATTCTCGATGCAGGCGGCGTGTTTGGATTTACAGATCATTACCTACTTCTATCAATCCTTGTAGCTATTGAGTTTATATTCATTGCAACAATGCTGTTCATTCCTAAATTAGCCAGGCTTGCAACTGTTGTCTTGTTAGGAATGTTTCTATGTGTCCTTAGCGTCGAAATGTTTGTATACGGAAACTACGAGAGTTGCGGTTGCTTCGGCGAAAAATCTCTCGCACCTATGATTATGTTTGCTATAGACTTTGCGTTACTTCTTGGCGTAGTTTTGTGCAAGCCAAAACAATGTTGTTCCGGATCAAACAAAGTAGCAATCAATTACAGCGTTGCGATTGTCTTTGCACTCGGCAGTACTTTTTATACGTTTAAAACAATCATGGCAAGTAAGCCACAAGAAAACCATGCAACGGCAACTGACACAAATCCGCTACCAAGTTCTTGGTATCCAAAAAGTATAGGCAATTGGGTTGGCGAGAATATCGACGACCTAGAATTGTTTGACTGGGTGACTTCATGGCCACAAGATTTACATGTAGGAAAACAATACGTCGTATTTTATTCTTTGACATGTGACCATTGCGAAGCGTTGATGTATGCATATTTTGAATTTCCCACAATTCCCACAACCCTTGTTGCGATTCCGCAATCAACAGCAGGTTTTAATTACGACGGCGCATTTGAAAACCCTTGCTTTGATTGCAATAAAACAGAACTTAAAGTTGGACCCGATTGGATAATCGGTTCGCCACTTGTAGTTGCACTAGAAAACGGCGTAATACGATGCGTCACAGAAAACGAAGATTACGAGGCACCCGCATGTCTAATTTGGTAAACGCTGTCCATGATAAAATCAACGCCGACCTTGACCAAGCAATCGCAAGATTACAAACTTTACTTCGCATTCCAAGTGTAAGTACTGACCCTGCGTATGCAAATGATGTTCGGAGATGCGCAGAACATATAACGGACGATTTGAAATCTATTGGGCTTGAAGCAACATGCCACGACACTATTGGGCATCCAATGATTTTGGCTACAGACGACAGCGCAGGGCCTGATGCACCGAGAGTTTTGTATTACGGCCACTACGATGTTCAGCCACCCGAACCATTTGATGAATGGAACCACCCACCATTTGATGCAGAAATTGTAGATGGGCCAAATGGAAAACGAATTGTTGCTCGGGGTGCAGCAGACGACAAAGGTCAACTCATGACGTTTATTGAGGCAATCCGCGCATGGAAGGATACGTATGAATCGCTTCCGGTACGTGTTGTCATTTTGCTTGAAGGCGAAGAAGAAAGTGGAAGCGAGAGTCTTGTTCCGTTTTTACATAAGCACAAAGATGAATTACAAGCAGACACTTGCATTGTTTGCGATACTGGAATGTGGGACCCAGAAACACCTGCCATTACAAGCAGGCTTCGAGGTCTTGTCTATATAGAGGCAACGCTGCACGGTCCTTCTCACGACTTACATAGTGGGAGTTATGGTGGCGCGGTCGTAAATCCTGCAAACGCACTGACAGAAGTATTAGGGCAGTTGCATGATGAAGACGGTAAAATTCAAATTGAAGGATTCTACGACGATGTAGAAGAAGTAAGTGCAGAGCAGATTACACAATGGAACTCCCTGGGCGACGCCGATGCGTTAACACTCGAAAGTTCTGGTTCAAAAGCCACATTCGGAGAACAAGGCTTCAGCACACTTGAGCGATTGTGGTCAAGACCAACTTGCGACATTAATGGACTCCGTGCGGGTTATCAAGGCGAAGGCGCGAAAACTGTCATCGGTGCAACAGCTACTGCAAAAATTAGTTGCAGGTTAGTTGCACACCAAAAGCCTAAAGCAATTGAGAAGGCGTTGTTTGCATTCCTTGAAGAACGCACGCCAGTTGGATGCCATTGGGAACTAAAAAGTTTC
>JABJDN010000024.1 GCA_018665385.1 Phycisphaerae bacterium
GTGCGGCAAATCATAATCACTCTTTTTGAAAGACGCGAACCCCGCCTACTACCATTGCCTCAAGTGCAGAACAGTACGCGCGAATTCGGCTCTTGCCATGGATGCAGCTCTCGTTACGGTGCTGCCACTTTTCCGTATCGAGTTTCCTCCCTGAAAATTCATCCGCCAACCCAAGGGTATATCCGCTCATGAGTGCTGAAAATGCCGTTGTATCACATCAAAATTGCAGTAAACAGAGCCTGGCTATCGTTATACGTAGCATGGTGAATAATAATACGAAACATCCTATTTAACATTGCACTCGCGGAGGTACAATGTCGATTATTGCTCTCTTAGGAGTCCCAAAATGTTAATTTCAATCGTTACATCCCTGATTTTCTTTGCACCAGATGCAGTTTCACTCCCTACATCGTCTATTCGATTGATAGATGTACGTAGTGAGGCGGGTATCGACTTCGAGCATTATGGCGAACGGCACCGTTGGTGCGAGATTGGCCCACAAGTGCAAGGAATAGCAACTAACGAAGAAATACCACAAGGATTGTTTGAAGATCCATTTGAATTTGCAAATCGTCACCTCATCCGCATGAATGGTTCGGGCGCTGCTTGGATTGATGTTGAGAACGATGGCGATTACGATTTGTATTTAGTAAATGGCTCTGGTGGTCCTGAAACTACGAACGCGTTTTACCTAAACGAAGGCGGCGTGTTCATTCCGCAAACAAAAGCGTGTGGCATTCTTGAAGATGGCGAAGGCATGGCCGTTTCAGTAGCTGATTACGACAACGATGGTTTCAGTGACATGATGGTTATGAACTTTGGCAATTTCGTCTTGTTTCATAACAATGGAGACGGAACATTCCGCGACGTAACAGCAAAAGCATTTCCTAAAGGGATAGATGAAATATGGTACGGCACGTCTTCTTGGGGCGATTTCGACGGCGATGGGCATCTTGATGTATATGTCGCAGGCTATGTTGACTTAAGCGAAAACAATGGCAACGAGGGTTTGCGTTTCCCGATGGACTTCAAAGGGTTCCCAAACTACCTCTACCACAACAATGGCGATGGCACGTTTACTGACATCGCAAAAGAAGCAGGCGTCCAAGATGGATTCCGAAAAACTATGCAAGTGCTTGTTGCGGACTTTAACGACGACAACCGGCCTGATATTCTTGTAGGCAACGATACTGATCCAAATGGTTTGTATTTGAATCGAGGAGATGGCACGTTCAAGGAATTCTCTGGTCCAAGTGGACTTTCGAGCACTGACGGTTCTATGGGAATTACGTGGGGCGATTACAACAACGACCAGATGATGGACTTGTACATTAGTAACTACACGGGCGAAGCAGACTTGCTTCTAACGATGGTGGATAACACTTCAAGCAACGACGGAAAAACAAAGAATGCTATTTTTATGGCTGACTTTGATTCTCCTATCATTCAGCAAAAGACTTGGCCTTTGGTTGGATGGGGAACTGGGTTTATTGACCTTGATAACGATACCGATCTTGACTTGTTTGTTGCAGGTGGCCACTTAAATGGAGTTTCCGGCGACAACCGCGACTTCAATGTTCTGTTTGAAAATAATGGCGATGGCACGTTTATAGATTCTTCTGAAAGTTCAGGCGTGCTAGCAACTGGTAAGCGTATTCACCGCGCTACTATTTTTGGCGACTACGACAACGATGGAAAAGTTGATTTTTATGTCGTAAATAATGGCGAAGAATCGTACGATGAAGCTTCTGATAGGCATGGCGTGCTATACCACAACGAGTCAACTAGCGATGGTAATTACCTAAAGATACGATTGCAAGGCACAACAAGCAATCGCGATGCATTTGGCACAAAACTAAAACTTATCGCCGGCAAAAAAACACAAATTCGTGAACACGTTTCGGGTGAGGGGTACTTCTCTTCCAACGCACAGGAAGTCCATTTTGGATTGGGCGATGTCGACAACATTGATTCCCTTACGATTACTTGGCCTAACGGTAAAACCAAAACGATTACCAACATCAAAGCCAATCAAACGCTTGAACTAGTTGAAGATGCAGACGAGTTATGTTGTCAACACCCACATCATCTGGAATGTATTGTAAACACCATCTCTTCACCTCCAGGAAGTTGTCAGCACTCCCACCATTTGGAATGCGGTGCCACCACTACTGAGTAATGAGTTCAATACTCCCACAACCCCTCTGCACATCGAGGGGTTGTTGCCCCTTATATCCATCACGAAGATAGCACCAAATCAAATAGTGTCACTTTTTCCATCGACACTCTGATGGTGCATTTCTTTACTTGTAGTGAAAACGGAAAGCTATTAATCTTCCAAGATTGAACCAATAACGCCAGGCAATAAAACGCGTTTAAACTTTTTATATTCAACGACGTTGTCTGGATTGTAATTGTCATGTCCATACTGCAACCAGCGTTCTTTTAAGTCATCGCTATCTAATGTGATTGCACCTGTTGAACCATCAACAAACGACATGTTCACTCGTCGGTTGTCCCAAAAAGCTGGAAAGTCACTCCACATTGGTGAAGTTGGGCTAATAAGCCATCCATGACCATTCCGTCCCCAGCTATCTTGTTCGCCAATGCTGCACATCGTTTCAGAAGGCTGTGGGATTTGCGACAATGTTTCTGTCGCTTGCCAGTATCCATTCTGAAGCAACCGCAGAGGCGGGTTATCACGATATACAGTTCTGTCGTCTGCACCCCACTCAACGCCGACGAAGGCGTTCAAAGAGTACGAACGAATGCGTTCGTTTGTAAAATTGCCACCTGCTTCAAACTCTGAAACATCGCCAATCGTTGGATCCATTGGAGATTGATACGCCATAATGCTACCGATGTATTGAAACGCTGCGCCTTCTTCCAATGCGGATTTCATTTCGATGTAACCACTGCCTTGATTTACCAAGCGGTTATTTCCGTTGATGTCTTGCCCATATGCAGCAATCCACATGCGATCTATTTGCGACTGCGAAGAATCTTCCGCGGGTGGGGCTTCTGGACCAGTGCGGGGGTGAAGTAATTTACCGTTGTGGTCTGTTGCATGGGAAAATGTTGCTTGGCCAATAGTGCGCTGGTTTCCCATATCTTTTGTAGATTTGGCTCTGTCTAGCATCATGCCTGCAGCTACTGTGACCAATGCAATAAGAATAGCAATGATTGCTATAACAACAAGAAGTTCAACTAAGGTAAAGCCGCGCTTGGCTCTTTTTATTGACATGGTCCAAATTCTCCAATAACAACTAACAAGTCAGATACGTTTGTCATGGTATCACCTGTGATGTCGCTATAGGGAGTTCCCCAATCACTAATGATGGCCAAAATGTCAGAAACATTTACAAGACCATCGCCTGTCAAATCACCAATACAATCTTCAGCATCATTCACGCGAGAGAATATTTGCATGGAATACCCCTCAAGATTGACAACGCCACTGTAGGCCATTCCGTCGTACTCATACTGCACTGCGGTCGTGTCATGCCCAATGCCTACATAATCAGGTGAATATTCAGTAGAATCGGTGTTAAATACCATGAACCAATCGCCTTCGTAGGGGAAGCCAATTCGATAGGTATCCAAACTGTTTACACCAAAGTTCATAACAATAACGATGTCGTTGCCGGTACCGCCAACTCCCCAACGATGATACGCAGCAACCTTGCCGCTGTCATTAACATGGTGAAAATTTGTAAAAGCACCCGATAAACCTGCAGAAACGCCGGTTTTATTCAAGCGAAGAGCAATTAAATCCGTGTAGAGTTGCAGAATTCCTGAATAGGTAGATGCTTTTGACCAGTCAAGGGGATCGTCGTCATGAAAATATCCATCTTCTAAAAACTCTTGCCCTTGGAAAAGCATCGGAATTCCTGGGGCTGTAAATACTAAGCCAGCTCCAAGCGTAGAGCGCTTTCGTGCAAACCAGTTACCAGCATCGCCAGGTGAAATTTCCTCTGGGACGCGAGCGCTACCGTTCGCAACTTCATCGTGAGACTCTGTGTATATAACTCGATCTGTCTGATCGTCGTTGTATACAGCCATCACCGAATCGCGAACATCCCACATTGAACGGTCGCTGTCGTTTACAGTTTCTATAACATCACGCATTGGGTGAATCCAATTAACGTCCCACTGCGAATCAAAACCGGCTCCGCCCTCGCTAGTTGTTTTAGTCATCCAATCGTTGCCCGCAAGGTCTTCGCAAATTATAAGTTTGCCAGAATCGTGTGCATCAATTTCGTTGTTCAACCATTGAAGAAGGGACCAGCCATCTGGCAACTCCGTGCCGCCATCGTCTGTTGCGCGAATCCATTTTGTGCCATCCACACGAAGACCATCAAAACGGAATTCGGTTAGCCAGTACAGCGCGTTGTCACGAATATATTGGCGCACTTCGTTCCGACCGTAATCAGGACGCGTATCGCCCCAAGGTGTTTCAGCACGCCAGTCGTTGTAAAAGAAAATACCACCCAATCCATTTTCGCTCCAACCATCGTATTGCCAAACCGACATATCGCCAGGACCCCAATGGTTGTA
>JABJDN010000114.1 GCA_018665385.1 Phycisphaerae bacterium
TCGAATCTTCACTAAAAGTTCCATCGCCCAGATTCACCCATAAGCGATCTGGCATTGCATCATTTGCAATGAAAATGTCCGGCAAGGAATCACCAGTTAAATCCGTAATAAATACGCCTAGGCCAGTCCCTTTTACCGCTGAAAAACCTGCGTTTACTGAAACATCGGTAAACGTGCCGTCTCCATTATTTAAGAATAGGGTGTCGTGTAATTCTGCTTCGTAAATAGTCGGGTTGCAATACGTTCTGCGTGACATCGCATCTAGGCATTCTCTATCTGTAATTAAATCTACATCAAGATATCGTGTTACAACCAAATCCAAATCGCCATCATTATCCAAGTCACCAAATGCGGAGCACGCAGAAAAACCGTCGTCGCCTACTCCTGCAATCGTGGTGACGTCAGTAAAAGTTCCATCACCATTATTCCTAAGCAGAGCGTTCATCCCAAAATTCGTGACGTATAAATCAATATCGCCGTCGTTGTCGTAATCTGCAGTCGATACACCAATACCGTACCCAGAATCGTTTGCTCCACTTCCTTGCGAGCGGTCTACAAATAGACCGTCCATGTTTTCATACAGGGCATTCCCTTGTGAACCAATTCCTTGCACTACATACAGATCTAAGTCCCCATCATTATCGTAATCAAACAACGCAGGAGCACCTCCTGTAACTTCTTTGATGTGAAATTGCCCCTCTGCACCATTATTGTAGGTAAATTGAACTCCCCACTCACTCGCTACATCATCAAACCAAGGTGTTTGAATCTCTGCTTTGGTATCGTTCGGCACATCTGGCTCAGAACAGGAAGTGAGTACCATCAGTGCGAATAGTAGAATGCATTTCATTCTGTAGGTAATCGGCTCTGAAGCTCGAGTGCCTTTTCGTTGCTTGGATCTGTTTTTAGCAATTTCTGAATTGTAGTACGTGCTTGTAAAGTATGCCCCATTTCAATTTGAGCAAGCGCGAGTGCTTCTGAACCAGCGAAAGTCAACTCCCCATTTTCCTCTGCAAAGGCAAGAGACAGCTCAGCTTTATCCCATGTTTCAGTTTTGATATACAACTTGCCCGCCTCTTCCCATTGCCTACTTGCTTCCGCAGTATTGCCTTGTTTGTTCGCGATAACTGCCGCAATATCTCGTGCGTTTGCATCTTCACCATCAAGTGCTAATGCCTTGAAAATGTGAGCGTTGGCCTCACTTAACTCATCACGGCCAATACAAATTCCTGCGTATTGTTTCCAGTAATTTGAGTTTGGTGTTCCCTGCATCTCTTCAAGAAGTTTCTTCGCTTGATCAAGGTTGCCCTCGGCTTGCAATGCTATTGACAGCGCTACTCGAACATTTACATGTTCAGGATTAATTTTAAAGGCTTTGATTAAAAATGGTTTTGCTTTGGAGGGACCCGTTGCATGGTAAAGATGCATTGCGTATTCAGCAAGCTCTGCTTTTCCTGCAATAAGGTTTGGAATGTGTTTGTACATTGGATCAGGCCAATCAACGAACGGAGGACCGGATTGTAAAAGTGCTTCTTCTGATTGTTCGGTCATTCCAAGTTGTCTATAACACTGACTTGCAAGTGTATAAATCCAGCGAGGAGCTTTTTTTACACTAATAGTCTCTTCAAGAAAGGGCAACGCCTCTTCGTATTTGCCATCATCCATCAGTGACTGAGCAAGTATATATCTTGTTCCAATTCGCCCGGGGTTTAAATCAAACGCTCTTCTAGCGGACACTTCTGCGTCGGCTGTTTCTCCACGTTCAAGTTGCCACTCTGCAAGAAGCCTCCAGCCCATGTCGTACTCTGGAATAAGCACAAGCGCAGCCTGCAAGGCGACAATCCCATCTTCTTGTTTGTTAGCCTTCCAGAGTGCTGCAGCTAAAAGGTACGTTGCCTGAGGCATTTCAGATTTAAGCGTAATTGCTTGGCGAAGAGATTCTGCTGATTCGTGATAATAAGCATTGGCAAAAAGAGCTGAGCCGTGCACAAGCCATTTTTGTGGGTCTTCCATGGAATTGCGAAGTTCGCTGCTTGTTTGATTCAACAACCGTGCCACAGAGGGCTCTACACTGCTTTTATCCGCGGGGAGAGGAATTGTGACCTTGGCTTCTTTGGGTTGCACACCCCCGCAAGAGGTCAAAAAAGGGCTTATAAGGAGAAAAAGGGCTAATCTTCGCATCTATACTATGGTAGCAGAGTGACAGAGATAAAAAGGTGAATAGCACTTCGGCAAGTACTTACCTATTTTATCAATATGCACGGGTACAATATTTTAAGCAAATTATTCCGATTATTTATCTTGACAAAGCTGCATAATTGGTGCATTCTGCATACATGGTGGCTTGGGCTCATAACTGACCCCTCCGCCAACTCAGGGATTCTTAAAGAAAATCACCTGAGCGAGGAGAGAAGAGAGACCTCATCCTTGAACAATTTAGCTCTTTCTCAGGATGGTTTGGCGCTTGCGTCAATCCCCCTTGCAAACGGCTGGTACGTGCCGTAAATACGTATGGAGCGTAGCGATGTGTCGACACACAAATCTATGGGCAGAATAATTGTTAATCGAGTTTGATTTGTCGAGATCAAACAGAGAAGAGAATAGAGGAATTTATTATGAAAAAGCGATTTATGCTTACAGCAGCTGGTGCAGCTGCAACAGGTTTCGCAGGTGCAGCACATGCTGAAGTTGTGAACATGGAAAATGGTCTTGACCGTTGGCTCGGCGAACACTCATGGCAAGTAGTTAGCTCAGGTGGCTCAACAGTAGCTTCAATGGCTGGCGGTGCTTACACTGGTGTTGATAACTTCAGTTACGTTACTAATACTGCTACTAGTATCTTTGGTACTGCTTACGGTTCAATGGATCTTGCTTCAGGTACTTACACTGTAAATATGCAAGACTCATGGGGCGACGGTTGGGCGTGGGGTTCCTACCAAGGCTACCTAATCATTGGTAGTGGCTCAGGTACAGTTTCAGGTAGTTCAGGTTCATTCAGCTTTACAGTTGGTGGCGGAGTTCCAGCTCCAGGTGCTCTTGCACTTCTTGGACTCGCAGGTGTTGCAGGTGCACGTCGTCGTAAATAATTTTTACGGTTACAAAACCTGAGACTTTAATAGTCTTTAAGAGCAGGCCATCCTTCGGGATGGCCTGTTTTTTTGTAGATAAAGAGAGGTGCATCGCACTGCTAGGTCATGAGCGAAATAAAAAAACTGTCTGACTCTACCAATCGATTAATTTGGTTTTTGCTTCGCGTCGTATATTTTTGGACCAAATCCGTCAGTTAAATGTAATCGGAAACTATATCTATAAGCGGACCAAGATGCTTTTCGTAGTTCTTCCACCTACCACTCGATGAATTATACATTTCCTTGTTTACTTGGTCGTAACTGATGGTCCGAGCAACATGATTTGATGTATGAAATTGCATGCACTCTTCTTGCCAAGGTAAGTCTAAAAATCTAATCAGCCTCTTAGTTTCACTTCGTTGATTAGCTACAAGATGCTCGTAACTCATCTCCATCATTGGAATAGACAAAACCTCTAGCCAGTGGTCAGACATTTTCTTACGTTCTACCCAAGTACGACCAATATGTTCAATTTTGTTTGTATAAGTAAGTCCAGCGGCAATAAGATTATTCATATAACATGAAACTGCGTTATCTAATGGGCTGCGTTGAAGCAAAATTGCTTTTGAACTCGGTAAAATTTTTGATAGAAAACCTAATTGCAAATGTAAATTCAATGCTTTATTCGAAACTACTTTTGCGTCTCCTCTAAAGAAGTTACCGTCCAAGCAATATTGCCGAGAAAGCGTACTCGCATCAGATTCTGAAACATCTATCAAGTTCATAGGCCAGGAATGAAACGAATCTGTCATAGTGGCAATTTTCGATTGTAAAAGCGAGCCTGTTGGCATTTCTCCTCCATTTGCGACATCTGAATGCATGCCTACAATTTGTTCTAGAAGACTTGTTCCACTTCGAGGATTCGAAACAATAAAAAAGGGAGCTACTTCTGTTGTAGGTCCTTCGATGAGTCCTTCGACTGTCTCCTTTGTCATAAAAGTACGTATTTTGTCAAATTGAGTAAAAAATTCATGCTCGTCAAATGGCGATTCGTCGTACTTATGTGCTTTTTGCGCAGCCTCCCAGGCTTTGTCGTAGTCACCAAGGCAATCATATGATTTACTTAACAAAAAACAAAGTTTTGAAATTCTCGTGTTATTTCGTTCAATGTGAAGCATCGAAAGTATGTAATCAATTGCCTCTGCGTACCGTTTTTTAGCTATGAGCAATCGAGCTTTCAGACGGTGGTAATTTCCGTTACCATCGATATTCTCAGCTAGGGAATCTAAAATGCCTTCAGCTTCATCCGCCATATTGTTTCGCTCATACAAATCCGCTAAAGCAAGCACACTTTGTCTACTCGAGTTTGAATATTGTATTGCTCGCTTAGAATACAGAATTGCCTTTTCTATCTCACCTACACTTGACCACGCCTTAGCAGAGTCCATGAGAAATACGGGATGCTTTGGGAATTTCTTTACAAGTTCATCGTACACATTTGCAGCAGTATAAAAATCTCTCGATTCTGTCGCCACTTTGCCGTAGAGTGCTTGCAACTCCGTAGCACTGGGATTCTCTTGAAGTGCTGTACTGACAACATTTAAAGCGAGAACATACATTTTCTTTGAAAGAAATTGATTCACAGATTCTATTGTTGTTTCTACACTGATTTGCGGCATAAGTAAATTATAGCCAGCAACACTACAGAATTAGAGGAAATCAGAAACAACTTCAATCAATGGACCAAGATGTTTCTCGTAATTCTTCCACCTACCGCTCGAAGTGTTGTACATCTTCTGGCTAACTTGATCATAACTGATTGTACGAGCGATTCGCGTTGATTTATGGAATTCCATGCAATCTTCCTGCCAAGGCAAGTCTAAGAATTTTACAAGCCGCTCAGTTTCACCTCTTTGGTCAGCAACTAGGTTTTCATAATGCAACTCGATCATTGGAATCGAAAGAGTTTTTAGCCAATGGTCGGTGATTTTTTTCCTAGCCACCCATGTTTTACCAAGGGTTTCTAGGGAGTTTGTATACGCATGACCGGAAACTAATAAGTTAGTTGTATAGCATGAAACAGCGTTGTCAAGCGGGTGACGGTGGAGCATTACCGCTCTTGAACTTGGAAGAATCTTTGATAAAAAACCCAATTGCAACGGCAAATTAAGTGCTTTGTTTGATATCACTTTTTTGCCGGCAGAGAAGTCCACATTCGCTTCGAAATATTGACTCGAAAGTGCAATAGCATCTTCTTCTCTAACATCAATCATACTGTTTGGCCAAGAATGGAATGAATCGGTCAAACTCGAAGAATTCAATTGCATAGTATGCCCTACCGAGAGTTCGCCAGCATTTGCAATATCAGGGTGCATACTCAAAATTTGCTCGAGCAAACTTGTTCCGCTTCGTGGATTCCCAACAATGAACAGTGGTTCTAACTCCGTTCTAGGGCCTTCCGTTAACGCGTCAACTAATTCTGAGTTCATAAATTCAATCATCTCATCGTACATACCCATCTGCATATTCTCATCAAATGGCGCAGGGTCAAGTTCATGGGCATGTTGGGCTGCTTTCCATGCTTTGTCGTACTCGCCCATTTTGTCGTATGCTTTTGCGAGAAGGAAACAATTTGCAATAATCTCATTCACTTCAAGCCCACCTGATTCATATTCTGATTCAAGTAATTGGACTGCTGTTTCGTACTGTTTTCTTGCAACGAATGCTCTGGCTCTGACATTCAGTAAACGAGCTTCGTTTGGTAATTTTGCAATGCTCTCATCAAGTAAATCTAATTGGCCACTCCGTTCGTATACCTCTGCTCGGAGTACTTCCACCATCGTTGGGTCCGCATCAGTCGATTCAGCTTGATTTAAGTAATCAATAGCTTTATCGATATCGCCAAACAGATTCCAAGACCGAGCTAGAGGGATTAATACTTGTGCTTGATTTGGGTCTGCTTTGTTAAGTTTTTCGAGAATTTGAATTGCATTTGAAAAGTCGTTTGTTTCAAGTGCAATATGTGACGAAAGGAATTGAAGTGTATTAGAATCTGGAAAAACAACAAGGTTTTCTTCTATTGCCGCCCTGGCATTTTGAAACAACTTGCGAGAAATCAATTTCTTTATTGCTTGGGTCGCTTCTTCTTCTGTGTAAAATTGGGGCATTTGGACAGTATAATATAGTCGCTAGGTATTCGCCTTAACTCTCCTCTAAATAGTAAAGAAACCCATATGTCAGAACAACCTCAATCAACTCCTTCAGATTTACCCCCAATTGATACTTCAAAAATTCAAGTCAAAATAATAGAATTAGAACCCCCAGATTATCAATTTGATATCACTGTACCGGCAGAGATAACAACTGAGATTACTTCCCGTATTCAAAGCGGAGGTCTTCAATACGATGAAAAACAGATGGGCACCCTAATCGTGCAAGTGTGCCTCGACGAAGCCATGCAAAGGCTCGATAAAGATTCCGCTTGGGGCGCAAGACTTCTTCAGAAAAGTGTTGGGAAATATATAACTGATGAACCTTTCACCTTTTCCGCAGTTGTAGATTCACTTCCTGATGACGATTTCTCTCTTGATACGATTCCGATTAATCGAAGACAACTTCAAGTTAAAGATAGCGATGTGAATTCTGAGTTGTTCGAACAACAATTGCAGTTTGGAAACAAGGCTGATTTTGCTGGGATTTTAGAATACGGCGATGAAATTGAGTGTGATGCTCAATGCAGAATAGAAGGGATTGAACAACCTATTGCCTCCCTCCAGCAGTGCACACTCCGCATACCAAGTGAAACGCAATCGTTTAGTTTTGCTGGCGTTCCATTACCCAAAATCGCAGGAGCACTAAGGGGCTGCCAGACGAAAGATGAACTCGTATTTCCATTCAATATGAATGAAAAACAAGGAACTTTGACCCTTTCTAATTGCTCGTTTAGCAGAATCACTCCAGCAACCGTTGAGCATGTTTTAGAAGAATATGGGACTCCAAATGAAGCGCTACTTCGTACACAAATAAGGATGTCGCTGCAGCACAACTTTGACCGTGAAAACACGAATTTCATGATACATCAATTGTATAGTCATCTATTCCAAACTGTTGATCTTCCAATTTCAAGCCGAATTGTTGCAAAAAACTATAAAGATTTATGCAAAAAGGAAATGGAATCAACTGGCGTAGAAGAGTTAACTAATGAAAAACAAGACTCGATTAAAGCATCTGCTGAACAAATGGTCAAAAGGCTCACGCTGAATGCTTGGCTACAGCGGACATTCCGATTGAGCCTTTCAGAAGAAGACATTGATAGACAGGCAGCAATCATCGCTGAAGAACGACGAGTTAGACCTTCTGAGATTAAAGAAGAGTTTTTAGCAGCAGACAAAATACAAGTGCTAGGAAACATGGCAACCGAGCGAAAGATTTTTGAACGGCTTAAAGACAAAATGGTCTTTACTGACATGGTATGATTTCACTATGGATTACTTAACTGAAGCTGAACATACTAAACTGAGTGATGAACTTGCGAAATTAATTGCTGAACGTGTTGTCATTTCTGCGCGAATTGGAACAGCACGTGAACTTGGGGATTTAAAAGAGAACGCAGATTACCATGCAGCCAAAGATGACCAAGCGCATAACGAACGCAAAATTAAAGACCTTGAGAAGCGGTTGTCCGAAGCGACCGTTGCAGATACCGAACATGTTCCAGATGACATGGTATTCCTTGGCACTATTGCCAAACTCAAGAACCTAACCAATAACAAAGAAGATTTGTACATGCTCGTAGGCGAATCTTCTGGGCGATTTGATATGGATTACTTAGAAGTAACGACAAATTCGGAACTCGGCATGGCAATTTTCAAAGCCCGTGCTGGCGATGTTGTTGGAGTAAATCTTCCAGCGGGTCGAA
>JABJDN010000023.1 GCA_018665385.1 Phycisphaerae bacterium
CTTGAGATAGATTCCCACTCTAATTCTCGCTTGGGCTTATATAAACTCGTTCTATACCTGGGTAATGTGTCGCCGAATTCGATTCCGCAATTGTGCGAGACATTCGCAACAGTCTTGCTCATTTGATCGGTTCTTCCAAATACAAAGGGGCATGCATTGAACGTTTCGATTATGGAATCATACTGCTGTTGCGTGACTACATCTTGAGTATACATTGGCATACCAAGTAGGAACCGACAAATGCTATTTGCGTTGGAAGGGTGTTGGATATACTCGTAAAGTGTTTTTGGATATTGACTTCCGACATTGTTTTGCCAGAGTTCTCTAAACATTTCTCGGTTTCCAAGGAAGCCGAATTCGGACTCGATTCGTTCGAGCGGGTTTCGAATCATCATGATGAGTTGCTGATCTTGATATTGTTCGTTCGTGTCTGAGTCGAAAATATCACCACAATTTGATTTCATCTCTGTGTTTTCACCAAACATCTGAATATGTCTGTACAGCATGTTTGGGCTTGGTGGCTTCGGCGATCCACTAATTGCCATAAACAGGGTTGTCCCTCCTGTTTTCGGAACATGGATGATGATCGGACGTTTAGTCATACAGATTTATTTACCATCGCTCCATGAGGAGACAATCGTCCATCGTGTGATTAGAATCACGGGCACGCTTGGTTCGTAGTAGTTTGTAAAAAACCCACTAAAATCACCATCCGTAATTTGGAGATGTTCAACTGGGATCATGTTTGGTAAGTATTCGTTCATCTGTTGCTTCTTTTATTCTTTTATCTATCGTACACAATACACTTCTTCCTTTATGTCATAATATAACTATGGCCTTAATGTCGCAAAAAAAACGAAGTGAGGGCAAGGGAATGCGGACAGCTGGAATCGTGCTTACTATTTTGGGTACCGGTATATCACTCGTGGTTGTATTTGTGCTTTTACGGTCTACAGGGCCAACGGCAATTCGACCAGCACTTGTGTCAGATCCCATCCTACGCCCAACAATTCAAGCCTATGCAGATGCAGTGGATGCAAATCCAAGTGCGCCAAAGCCCCGTATGGAATTAGGAATGATATACGAAGGCGCGAATATGGATGAACTTGCTGAACAAACGTACAAGCAGTACGTTGAACTCTATCCAGAGCGAGTTATTGGCTGGTATCGACTTGCCATCGTCCAGAGCAAACAAGGGGAAATCGAAAAGGCGATGGAGTCGCTAGCAATTGGTACAACAGTAGCACCTCCGAAGATGAGCGCTCCCCATTGGCAGTTAGCATTGTGGTATATCGATACGGGGCGGTTAGAAGAAGCCAAATCACAGTTAGACATTGCCCATGTAAAGAGACCAAATACGGTTCAAGTACAAATTGCAAGAGGTCGAATTGCACTTGAAGAAAACGACCCAGAGTTAGCTATCGAAATTCTAAACAAAGAACAATTGATATCAGCAGTTCCTGATGGATATGTATATCAATTGTTAGGCCGTGCATACAGAGCAAATGGAGAAGAAGAAAAATCAAGAAAGGCATGGAGTAGAGCCGGAGAAAAAAAACCAACTTGGTCAGACCCATGGACACAACTTGTAGTGGAACATGTCGTTGGCTTAAATGCAATGCGACAAGAAATTATGAACCAGATGCAATTGAATAATATGCCTGAAGTTCGCCGACTTGTTGCTGAATATTTTACATACGACAAAGACAACCGAGTTGTAAGGCGCCTCGATGCTTCGTGTGATGCAAAACAGGGGGAAGTGGCACAAGCGCTTATGAAATTCGTAACATTGATAAAAGAAGACAAGACAGATACAGTCACTATGGTTTTGCTAGCTAAATTACGTATGAGAGTTAATCAGTTTCAAACACCTACCGAAATTTCTATTACAAAAGAAATACTTACTACAGTTCTAGAAATATCCCCAGAAAACAAGCAAGCGCCAGTCTTGCTAGATGCATTGATACAAGAATGAAACTCACCGGTTTACTTTTCTTGTGTTGTATTGTTGGATGTTCGGATACTGCAGAACAAAAAGTAATCTTGGAACCATGGTTCGTTGATGAAGCGAAACAACGAGGATTTGATTTCGTGTGGGAATCTGGTGCAGGAGATTTTCCGTATAACCCTGAGATTATTTCGGGCGGTGTAGCATTGCTCGATGTTGATGGAGATGAAGACTTAGATATTTATATGGTGCAAGGCGGTTCGGTGACGAATTCCGAGCAGTCGGCATTTCCAAATCATTTGTTCCTTAATGATGGTAATGGCAATTTTACAAATGTAACAAATAGTTCAGGAGCTGGCGATACGCATTTTGGAACAGGCATAACAACGGGTGATTACGATAACGATGGTGATGTTGATTTGTATATAACAAATGTCAAAGAAAATGTACTTTTGCAAAACGATGGTACAGGGCACTTCACAGATGTAACCGCTATTGCAGGAGTGGGTGATCCAAGGTGGAGTTCTAGTGCGGCTTTTTTCGATATGGACAAAGACGGCGACCTTGATTTGTATGTCGCAAATTACATCGATTGGGCACCAGATATTGAACGTGAATGTCCTGCAAAATCCGGTGTATTAGATTACTGCCATCCCCAAGCGTATCGAGCTCCTGCGAAAGATATTTTGTACCGAAACAACGGTGACGGTACATTTGCAAATATTTCAGAAGAATCAGGCGTTCACGCTGTTTGGGGAAATGGGCTTGGAGTAGTAGTAGGTGATGTGAATGCCGATGGTTTTTTAGATGTGTTTGTTGCCAATGATGAAATGAATAATCAACTCTGGATTAATCAAGGTGACGCCACTTTTATAGATGATGCAATAGTGTCTGGAGTTGCAGTCGATTCGAATGGTGCACCAAAGGCAGGCATGGGGACGGACTTTGCGGATGTGAATGATGATGGATTGCTTGATTTAATTGTAGTTAATCTTTCGGGCGAATCAGATTCTCTTTTCATGAATCAAGGAGGCTGGTTTACGGATGGAACGCCTAGAAGCGGGTTGGCTACAATTTCTCGGCAATACACAAGGTTCGGTACTGGATTTCGTGATTTGAATAATGATGGTTATCTTGATTTGTACATGTCCAACGGTAGGGTTCAGATGCCAGATGGAAAACAGCCTGCTGATCCCTATGCAGAACAAAATGTTCTCATTAAGGGTCTGCCTGGAGGCAAGTTTGTAGAAGTTGAACTTGGTGGCGTTGAGCATACAAGTCGCGGAATTGCGTACGGTGATGTGAACGGTGATGGTGCGATGGACATTGTTGTACTTAATAGAGATGCACCAGCGTACTTGCTTATAAACCAGAATCCAGAAGCCGGTGGATTTGTGAAGTTGCAGTTATTCAACGAGCATGGTGCGCCAGCACAGGATGCCGTTGTACGATTTACCCTAGGAGACCGCAAAGTACGCCGTGAAGTACGTACGGGGGGTGGCTATTGTTCTGCACATGACCCATCGCTCCACATTGGTATTGGAGATGCAAGTGGAATTACAGGTGTTGAAATCACGTGGTCAAATGATTCAAAGCAATCAATTGAAGATTTGCATGCAGGTGAGGCGAGAACTGTTCACCAAGCAAAGTAACACATGCTATCCTGCGTAGATGAAATATTTATTACTTATCGTATTGAGCATAGTTGTTGTCGGATGTGGTCCCCAAAAAGCTGAGATTCCGACTTGGCGTGGGTTTAAACAAGAATCACTTCCAAAAGGTTGGATTTTGTCAGACGATGGAGTGCTTACACACACCAAGGGTGGGGGAGACATTGTGACGGATAAGGAATACGACAACTTCATTCTAGAACTTGATTGGAAAATTTCAGAAGGGGGGAATAGCGGTATCTTCTTTCACGTCAGTGAAGATCACGATCATGTTTGGCTAGGTGGTCCTGAAATGCAAGTTCTTGATAATGAAGCGCATGCGAATGGCATGACTCCAGAGACAAGTGCTGGCTCGAATTATGCTTTGCACGCTCCCTGCGAAGATGTGACGAAACCAATCGGTGAATGGAATCACGTGAAGTTAGTTGTTGATGGTCCGCACGTAGAGCATTGGATGAATGGGACGAAGCTTCTTGAATATGATTTATGGTCTGATGATTGGAAAGCGAGAGTTGCTGCAAGCAAATTCAAAGACATGCCACCATACGGACTTGGGACAACAGGCCACATAGCGTTGCAAGATCATGGTGATATTGTCTCCTTCAAAAACATCACTGTAACCCCACTCAATTAAGGGTCAGACCCTGTACCCGACACTCGGTGGTACGATGCGGATATGACGAGACCAATGACAATGTTTACTGGGCAATGGGCGGACCTGCCACTTAATGAAGTGGCGAAGTTTATTGCAGAATGTGGGTACGATGGGCTAGAACTGGCTTGCTGGGGCGACCACTTTGATGTGCATGCCACTGCAAGTGAATTGAACAAAAAGTGGGAGCAATTGAAGAATTGCAACCTAGAGTGCTTTTCGATTTCAAACCACCTTGTTGGACAAGCAGTGTGCGATGAAATTGATGAACGGCATAAATCAATACTGCCAGAAGCGGTCTGGGGAGACGGCGACCCAGAAGGTGTGCGCCAGCGTGCAGCAGAAGAAATGAAGCAAACGGCAAGAGCGGCTAAAGCGTTCGGAGTTCCAGTAGTGAACGGGTTCACTGGTTCATCTATCTGGGGTAAGTTTTACTTTTTCCCGCCAACCCCAGAGAGTGTTGTTGAAAAAGGCTTCGAAGATTTCGCAAATCGATGGATACCAATTTTAGATGAGTTTGAAAAAAATGAAGTAAAGTTCGCGCTTGAAGTGCACCCAGCTGAAATTGCATACGACATAGCAACAGCACAGCGAGCACTTGAGGCAGTCGATTTTCACCCAGCGTTTGGTTTTAACTTTGACCCAAGCCATCTGCTTTGGCAGGGTATAAACCCAACAAAATTCATAGATAAGTTTCCTGATCATATTTTCCATGTGCACGCCAAAGATGTTGCACTACGCACAGATGGCGAACGCGGCATTCTTGGTTCGCATCTACCTTTTGGTGATGCAGGTCGAGGCTGGGAGTTCCGGAGCGTAGGCAGAGGCGATGTTGACTTCGATGACATCGTTCGCTCACTCAATCGTATTGGGTACGATGGACCGCTTTCTGTTGAATGGGAAGACGAAGGTATGGACCGAAGGCAAGGTGCTATGGAGTCCCTTGATTATTTGCAATCGATGGATGTCGTGCCACCATCAGGAGCTGCATTCGACGCTGCATTTTCGGAGCAAGCATGACTAAGATTAAAGTCGCAATGGTTGGCGGGGGCATCGGCGGATTCATCGGTGAAATTCACCGAATGGCAATGCGATTAGACGACCGGTACGAACTAGTTGCCGGTGCTTTGTCTTCTGATGCAAAACGAGCGAAAGAAAGTGCTGCAAAACTTGGACTCCGTGGGTACGCAACTTGGCAAGAGCTTCTTGAAAAAGAAAAAGATTCGGTAGATTGCATAGTTATTGTCACGCCGAACGATTCGCACGCTGAAATTGCAATAGCTGCGTTGCAAGCGGATTATCACGTTGTTCTTGATAAGCCAATGACCCGCACACTAGAGGAAGCAATTAGTTTGGCAGCAACGGCTGTTACATCAAACAGCAAGTTTGCGATGACCTATACCTACACAGGCTACCCTATGGTTAGGCAAATGCGAGAACGCATTCTGAATGGAGACATCGGCAACATTCGAACAGTGAGCGTTGATTACAGGCAGGGCTGGTTGGCGGAACCAATTGAAAACGAAGGGCAAAAACAAGCAACTTGGAGAACTGATCCTAGTAAATCTGGATCCGGAGCACTTGGTGATATAGGTAGCCATGCCGAACAACTAGCCCGTTTCGTGACTGGTTTAGCAATCACGAAAGTTCGTGGTGATGTGCACTCGGTTGTCCAAGGTCGCAAGGTAGATGACCATGCTTGCGTACAACTCGAAATGGAACAAGGCGTTATAGGCGACTTGGTTTGTTCTCAGATTTGTACTGGAGAACGCAACTCAGTCTCAATTCGAGTATGGGGCGATGAAGGTTCACTTTCGTGGAACCATAATTCCTGCGATGCACTGACAAGTACGGCGCCTGATGGAACAGAAACAATTTCGTATTGCGAGCTGAACCGTGCGCCATCTGGTCACCCAGCTGGCTTCGTCGAAGCGTTCGCAAACATATATACAGATTGTGCAAACCACATACAGGGTAAAGAAGCAACAATCATCGGCGTTGAAGACGGCTTAGCAAGCATGAAATGCATTCATGCAGTATTGCAAAGTCAGGAGTCTCAAACATGGCAAAATGTCTAATAATTTTATTGCTTCTTGCAGGTTGCACTACGAATAAAAAAATTTTAGTGCTCTCTGAAACGGCAGGTTGGCGTCATGATTCGATTGAAACTGGCGTCGAAGCTGTGCAGAAAATTTGCAATGAAGAGGGGTGGGAGTTCACAGCAACAGAAGATTCATCCAAGCTCATTTCAGAGCAGTATGATTGCGTAGTATTTCTATCTACAACTGGCGATATTTTGAACGATGACGAGCAGGCTCATCTGAAGAATTTTGTAGAACATGGTGGTGGTTTCGTTGGGATTCACGCAGCGGCAAACACAGAAGAAGAATGGGATTGGTTTGCAGACACTCTGTTGGGTGCAACGTTTGTTCGGCATGATCCCGTAAAACCATTGGTTGTAGAAGTGGTCGACGAGTGTCATCTTTCAACGTCGCATTTGCCTTCAGAATGGCAACGAGTAGACGAATGGTACATTTACAACAGAATTCCAGAAAATGTGAAAGTTCTTTTGATGATTGAGGACAAAGATGGTCGCCGGCCAATTGCTTGGTGCAAGGCGGTAAAAGAAGGAAAAACCTTCTATACAGGCGGTGGGCACACAAAAGCAGCCTGGCAGGAGCCCTTGTTTCTTCAGCATGTCCAAGGCGGAATCGAATGGTCGATAACTCCGTAAACTAAGTTTTACGAATCTTATGGTAGAATGCCTTGTTCCGCTTTTATAAAGGTTTATCTATGTCATCAGATACACAAACTATTACTTTCGATTCATTTGGGCTTGATAACGCGTTACTTCAAAC
>JABJDN010000022.1 GCA_018665385.1 Phycisphaerae bacterium
AAGCAACATGTCAATTGGTCTGAACAACTACCTTGCAGGTCAAAACTGCAAGTGGACAACTGAAATGACATGGAACAATAGTGCTGTTGGTGCAAATACCGACATCACTGTACTTTCCACACAACTTCAGTTTTACTTCTAAATTGTAGAAGAACACTGATAGTCAAGATTGTTTGACTTATATGCAGGCCGGCTCTTTGAGCCGGCCTGTTTTTTTATAGGGTTTGCATAGGATCTGGTACACCTGCAGAAACACAGAGTATTTATGCAGGTGTACCAGACCTCTCCGAAGGTGTGCCAGACCCTTTTATGCTATCCTGCTGATGAAAGGTCTACGGATGGATCGAAGCCCAAAGCGATGGATTGCAAAGGAACTTGCGACGTACTGCGTCTTAGCATGCACCGCTATCGCATCGGCATCGACAACTCCGTCTACTTTCGATACCCAACTGCAAGATTTGCAATTGCAACTTGATACTGCAGCGCGTGCAAACAAAGCGGTTCGTTTAGAACTCGATGAAGCCCGTGATACCTACTACAGCGAAGATTGGTTAACCCAAGAGCGTGCAGAATCGGTCATGTCGCTCGTGCAAGATATTCTTGCAGATAGCGACCACAGGGTGAATTTGTACGGGGACGGCTCCATGATGGGGTGGAACGATAGTTTTCATCTTTCTAGTGCAGACGGATTGTTTGACTTGAGACTCGGCGGTCTGCTGCAACAGCAACTCTCAACACGCTGGCAAGGCACAAATTCTGCGAATTCTAATTCATACGATGAATGGAACTCTAACTTCACTATGTCGCGTATGCAGCTCACTTTTGATGGGCATGTGTTTGGTAGGGGCAACCGCTTTTATTTTGAACTGGGCTGGGGCATGTACGACCCGTACAATCTTACAGCGCAAACATTTTTGATGGCACCTCGCTTGTGGGATGCGTGGATAGAATTTCAACTCACGGATGAGGCAAGTGTAAAAGTAGGGCAATTCTCGCTACCATTTTCAAGAGAAGCGCTCGTAAAGGCGCCGTACCAAATGGCAGTGTTTGCGTCGCTCGTTGAATACCGTATGGGTTTGGAGCAATCCCAGGGTGTGCAACTTGATACGCAATCAGATGACAAGCGGTTTTCACTTGCTGTAACAAACGGATCACCGGCTTTGTTCCAAGTGGCACTATGGGGCGCACAAGATCCGACTCCACCCTGGAATGCACTCGGTAGCGATACGATGTATTCCGTCACCATGCGTCATGAATGGAAACTGCTAGGCGATTGGAAGCAGTTCGAACAGTTTACAAGTCCTCCAGGTAGCGAGAAGGGCATCATGATTGGTCTCGCTGGGCATAGGCAGAATTCCGAGTCGAACAGCCCTGTGCCGATTGGCGGTTTTCCAGACGGTGTATTTTGGGGCGTAACTGGTGATGTCACTATGCAGTTTGATGGTGCATCGCTCTTTGGATCAGTTATATACGAACGTATGCTCGACTTTGCCCCGTTACTGCCTAAAGTTAATTTATTGGCATACGTGTTGCAGGGCAGTACGTACATTACAAATCAAACCGAGTTGTTCATGCGGTACGAAGCCGGCGGTCCAGATAGAGAATCGATTGGCGGAGATGTTTTGCAAATTGCAACAATCGGCGTGAACCATTATGCGGATGGGCAAGACTTAAAATTTACCGCAGATATTGGTTTCAGTTTCGGAGAAGTATCAGCAACTATGGCGAACTCACAAGCAGGTTGGGCAGAAGATGCCCGCAGGCGAAATCAAATGGTCCTGCGCACACAATTGCAGTTGATGTTCTGAGAAAAAGAAAATGCGAAGCACACAAACCCCATCTAAAATATTGAAACCGTTGCAACTCATAGTAGTTGCAATATGCACTTCTCTGGTAACAGCGCAACCTGCTGACATACAAGAGCAACTTGACGCGTTGCAGCAACGCTTAGACGAAGTGCAATCAGACACTGCTGGAATGCGTAACGAACTCGATGCCCTGAAAGTAGAAGAACAAGATTGGCTCACGCAAGAGCGTGCAACAGAGATTAGAGCACTCGTTCGCGATGTGCTTGCAGATGCAGATGCTCGAAACTCGCTTGCTGGTGATGGCTTGCTTGGCGGGTGGTCAGACGGGTTCTTCCTTGCAAGTAGCGACGGCAGATTCAAACTAAACATCGGGGGGTTGATGCAACAAAGATTTTTCCAAAACTATGTTCGCAGCGATGTCCAAGACCGGTGGCGGGGTGGTATCGAAAGCACGCGCACTCGTCTCAACTTTAGTGGTCATATGTTTGATAGAGACACAACTTTTTTAGTCCAAGCAGGGTTCGGGTACCTTGACCCAAATCAAATTCTTCCGAACTTCAGAATCGCAGACAGGCTATGGGATGCATGGATTAAATTTAAATTGAACGATGGGTGGTCCGCAAAATTAGGTGTCTTTATGTTGCCGTTCACTCGGGAATCGCTGGTGTCTGATCAATATCAATTAGCAGTAGACCGTTCACTTATTGATTACCGCCTTGGGCTGGCACGTTCC
>JABJDN010000174.1 GCA_018665385.1 Phycisphaerae bacterium
TCCATTTGTTCAAACTCACGGCTTCGGAATATGAAGTTTCGTGGCGTTACTTCGTTGCGAAAGGCTTTGCCTACTTGCGCAATGCCAAACGGAACCTTTACACGCATTGTGTCAACGATGTTCATGAAGTTGAGGAAGATGCCTTGTGCTGTTTCAGGCCTTAGGTATGCTTTGTTGTCCTCGCCGCCAGTTGCACCAACGGTTGTATCAAACATCAAACTGAATTGTCTTGGCTCGGTAAGCGTGCCAGCTACTTTTGTGTCTGGCCCAACTATTTGTACAAATTTAGTTACATCGATGTCTGTCAATAATTTTGTTTCGTACCCCTCGTCGAGTGAATCAACTTTTTCGTATTTTGAAAGTAATTTTCTTGCGCGTTCTTCGGATTCTTCGTCGCTTTCTATAAAAGCGTACATTTGTCCTTCGCCATTGGAATTCGCAACGACATGAAGATGGTCAGCACGGTACCTTGATTTGGTTTCTTTGCAGTCAACCATTGGATCATTAAAACCGCCAACGTGACCAGATGCTTCCCAGACTTTTGGATTCTGAATAATCGAAGAGTCGATGCCAACAACACTCAGTGGATTACCATCTGGACCCATGGGTGGACAGTGCACCATATCGTGCCACCATGCGTCACGAATGTTATTCTTCAACTCTGTCCCGAGTGGACCGTAATCCCAAAAGCCATTGATGCCGCCGTAAATTTCACTAGAAGGGAAAATAAATCCCCGACGTTTGCAAAGCGAGACGAGTTCTTCCATTGAATACGTAGTTGTTGTCATGTTGTTGATTTTATCAGAGGGTTTGTAGTTGTAAGGGTGCATGCAAGTTCAATTGCATGAAGAAGTGATTTTGGATTTGCTTTGTTTGCTCCAGCAATATCAAAAGCAGTGCCGTGGTCTGGACTTGTGCGAATGATTGGAATACCAAGGGTCCAGTTAACTGCAGTGCCAAAGGAAAGCAGTTTGATAGGAAGAAGCCCTTGGTCGTGGTACATCGCAACAACGACATCAAAGTCTTTTGCTCTGGTGAAAATAGTATCAGCAGGGAAGGGGCCTTGTACATGTATGTCTTGGTTTTGCGCATGCTTTATTGCGGGTGAAATTAGCCGCTGTTCTTCATCCCCTAAAATGCCATTTTCGCCAGCATGAGGATTCAACCCTGTGACGGCAATTCTTGGTTTTTCTATTCCTAACTGCTTGCAACCAATGTTCGCTAAATCAATGGCATCAAACACTTTGCCAATTGTCAGTACGTTCCGAATATCCATTAGCGGTATGTGGCACGTTGCTAGAACAACCCGCAACGAATCGGAAACAAACATCATTGCGTGCCGTTTCGATTTGGTTCTTGAAGCAAACAGCTCTGTATGCCCCGGCCATTTGTAGCCACCCATTGACCAACTCTGTTTGCAAATTGGTGCAGTTACAACAGCATCAATTTTCCGAGGATCACTGCTGGGTAACATTGCATCTTTCATTGCACTTTCTACCCAGCGTTTTGATACATGGCCTCCAATGGCACTAGGCGAGTGGGCAAGCGAATGTAATCTATCGTCACCATCATCAAGAACTACGGCGTTGGCATGAAGGTGTTGGGTTGCTCGCTCAGAGTTTGCATCTACACGAAACCAGTTTGGTGTGACTTTGCAATAGTCAGCAGCAAGAGTGAGAACATCGTTCGCTCCGTATACGACAATGTGTGCCTTTTGCAGTAAAGTACTGCCTGAAATGACTTTTGCAACAATCTCTGGACCAATGCCGGCTGGGTCACCCATCGTTATTCCAATGGTTGGTTTATTGGTCAACCTATACCGCCTTTAAGTGGACCATCGCCAAATTTTTCACGTAATTTACGCATGGCACTATCGTCTTCGCGTGCTGGTTGTGACTCGTCATTTCCTTGTCCTTGTTTGAGCGACAAACTAATCCTTCGAGTGGCAGCATCAACTGAAAGAACTTTTACACTTACTACTTGCGTTTCTTTGACAACGTCTTTTGGAGATTTGATGCGGTGGTCTGCTAATTCTGAAATATGAATTAATCCTTCAGTTCCAGAACCAATATCAACGAAAGCGCCAAACTCTGCAAGGCGAGTGACTGTACCTTCAATCATCTCTCCAACAACAACATCTGCCATAGAAGAAACGAATGGATCTTCAATGAGTTGTTTCATGCCAAAGGCTAATTTGGGTTGGTCCCCATCGGTGTTTATTTCAAGCAATTGCACTCGGACAACATCGCCGACCTTCACAAATTTTGCAGGGTCTGTATTTCGTTCCCATGTCATTTCTGAGCAGTGAATGAGGCCTTCTAGACCACCAATATCAGCAAAAGCGCCATACGGTTGCACGGAAGTGATTGTGGCATCATGAGTTGTGCCAACTTCGAGTGTGCCTAGCATTTCCGTTTTAGCAACTTCGCGTTCAGCTCTTAGGACTGATTTGCGACTAAGGACTACTCGATTTGCTCTTCTGTCTAGTTCGATTACTTCACAGGCAAACTTCTCGCCAATCATGACATCAAGGTCTGGAACATGGTGAATGGCAACATGCCCTGCAGGCATAAATGCTTTGTGACCAGCGACTTCTAACTCCAAACCACCTTTATTTGTTCCAGAACATCTCGCTTCAACAACTTGCCCAATTTCTAGAGCGTCCCAAGTTGCTTTCTGAACAGCGCCTTTTCTTGAAAGTACGAGCATGCCGTCGCGATCTGTGCGTTCTATAACGAATTCAAGTACATCACCAAGCAGTGGAAGTTCGTCAAAGTGAGCTTTTGGGCAGCAGCCTTGTTCACGAGGACCAAACTCAACTAACACGTTAGGCCCGTGTATAGCGGCAATTACGCCAGAGCGTGTGCTTCTATCGCCAGTCGAAACGGGGCTTGCGGCATCGAGCATATCTTCGAAACTTCCTTCGCCAATTGCGTCGAAAACTTCCTTATCAATGTCACCAGTAAAGGGTTTTTTTGCCATTTGTACATCCTACACCCACTCGGGCTACATTAGAAGGTGCTTCGTGGCTAGAAAATCAACCATTGCGTACCATTTTGATGTCATCGCGGTGACGTATAGAAGTCGCCTATCGTGTATCATCATTTTTAATGCCGAGAGTCGGCGTCATATCTCTTCAGGAACGTTAAGGAAATTTACAAACATGGCACACCCTTCTGCTGCATGGGGCATCGAAATAGGCCAATTTGCAATCAAGGCACTCCGCCTTGAGCGCAGTGGTAACGAAGTAGAAGTCACTGACTTCGCTGTAGTACCACACCGTAAAGTTTTGTCTTCACCAGACATTGACGTTGCGGAAATTACTCGCCTTAGTCTTGGACAGTTAATTAGTGAAAAGAACTTAGAAGGCGAGCATCTCGTCATATCTGTTCCTGGTCACTCTGCATTTGCGCGGTTCGCAAAGTTACCACCGGTTGAACCTAAAGCACTTCCAGAAATTGTGAAGTTCGAAGCGGTGCAACAAATCCCGTTCCCAATCGAAGAAGTTGAATGGGACTACGAAGCATTTCGCGAAGAAGGTTCGCCGGAAGTAGAAGTTGGCATTTTCGCTATTACGCGAGAACGCGTTAATGAACGGCTCGACGTCTATGGCGAAGTGGGTTTAAGCCCCGAAACATTAACGTTAAGTCCTGTCTCGTTGTTCAACGCAATGAACTATGACCTAAACCTTGGCAACACAGAAAAACCTGTTGTTTTTATCGATATTGGTACACAAGCAACAGATGTTATTATTGCCACAGGTAACCGCTGTTGGATTCGCACGTTCCCACTTGGTGGTAATAACTTTACTGAAGCAATCGCTTCTTCATTCAAAATTTCTTATGCTAAAGCAGAGCGCTTGAAGCTTGAAGCAGCAAGCAGTAAATATGCAAAACAAATTATGCAAGCGATGCGACCAGTTTTCGCAGACTTGCTTCAAGAATTGCAACGATCACTTAGTTACGCATCGTCTTCGGGTGATTTGACAACGATGGTTGGCTTGGGTTCAACATTCAAAATTCCTGGTCTACGAAAATTCATTGGTCAACAATTGCAAGTGAATGTGACTCGATTAGACGAGTTTAAACGTATTGATGTTTCAGGAAAAGAAGCCGCGTCGTTTGCAGAGAACTGTGTAAATATGGGCACCGCATACGGTCTTGCTTTACAAGGCGTAGGTGTGGGTCAAATTGATATAAACTTGGTTCCATCTGCAATTCTTCGTGAACAAATGTGGCATTCAAAAACAAAGTGGTTCGTTGCAGCTGCATGCATTATTGTCGCGGGCAGCGCGCTGTCCATTCTTGGTCCATTCTTGCAGCAACGGCAGTTAGGCACAGACGGTATTCCTACGAAGGTTAAACAAGCGATTCGCCAAGGAAAAGAGAACGTCAACGCATATAGAAAAGCAAAAGACAATGGGCAAGTTGGTGTAGAAGCCAGCACGATTAATTCACTCTTTACATACCGTGATGTGTGGCCGTACTTGGTGCAGGATGCCGCGGATGCATTAGCATCTTCAAGCCCGACTGCTAGAGACTTTACACTTGCTGAATATTTGGCACAATTTCCAGACCCTGCTACTCGGCCACTTATTCAACTGTACGACTTGAAAGGGAATTACATACCTGAAGTAACAGGTAAAGATGCTGTCCCTGCTAAAATTCAATTGACCTTGGTTGTTGATTTAAGTTACGGGGCAACGGACAACCCGAAAGAAACCGGTGCAGCAATCGATTTTGTATCGAAGAATATTGTGCAGTGGTTAAAAAATAACGCTGAGCCAGTAGGCAATCGCGAACATGTTCCGTACACCATTATGAATAAAATTGGATACGGACAAGAAAATTTCGTTGCTAAAAGCGGCCCAGAACATGGACCGAATGCAGTCCCTTCTGGCGGTGGCAGTGGTGGCGGTCGCCCAGGCGGTGGTTCTGGCGGTGGTTCTGGCGGTTCGCCCCCAGTAGACGACGCAGTTATTCCATACGTGCCTGTAACAACTTCATCATTAAACGTACTTGCCCCTTTACCAAAACACCCTGAATCAAAACTTCATCCTGAAGGAAAAATTTGGTTCCGAGCAACAATTACGTACGAAGTGGAACTTCTTAAACAGCCGAGACAGGCTCAAGCAAACGGGATGGGTGGCTGATTATGAGCAAGAAAAAAGGTCTGGATATTGACGTTCAAAAAATCCTTGCTTGGTGTAAAACTAACATCGTTCTTGTGATACTTATCCTTGTAAGTGTTGGTGCAATAGTAGGGTTGCCACAATTAGGTGCAGGCTGGACGCAAGAGTTAGAAGATTCGTTAAGCGAACGTGCAAAGAATTTTAAAACGATGGATGACTTGATGAAGACGCAAGTGGAGGTGCCCGGAATGGCGCCTGCAAAAGCGACAGTGAATCAAGCCCTTCTTGATGAATACATCGCGATTACTTCTTCGCTAAGAGGCGACGCAGAACTCGTTGTCACGGAAGCGACAGCGATGAACAGGAAAAATTACGAAGTGCTGTTTTCAGAAGCACCCGATAAATTGTTTCCTGCTCCAAACGATGATCAAATGCAAACGTTGCCTCAGAAGTTTTACGTAGAGTTACAAGGCGAATACAGTAGTTTGTTACCCCTAGTCCATGCTGGCTCTCCAATTGACAATGCCGAGCTTGCTTCGTATCTTGAAGACGAACGCGTTCGGTTTATGGAAGTGAATTTGAGCACGCGCCACGATACGCAACTGACGAAGGAACAGCGCAAGAACTTAGAAGAGCATTTGTCCAAATTGCGTCTGGCACGATTGCGAGCAAACGCTGAAGACATAAGTATTTATTTAGACGCGGCAACTTTGAGAGTGCCTGCGTTTGATACAACTAAAAAAAGCCCACCAGTCGAACATTTGTTTGCCTGGCAATGGCGGTACTGGGTAATGGCTGACACGCTTGGTGCAGTTGCAGTCATTAATGAAGCACAGTCAGTCCTTACAGCGCCAATTAAGCATGTAGTTTCGATAAGTATTGCTGAACTGCCAATAATTCCAGGCGATGTTTTTGATGACACGGATAATCGTGGAGCAGGCGGAGGAGGGTATATTCCACCAGATGACGGCGACTGGGGCGATTTCGGTGGCGGTAGCGGTAGTGGCGGGGGAGATGGCGGCCCGATAGGCGGTCCTATAGGTGGGCCAATTGGTGGTCCTATTGGTGGTGGCGATGCAGGAGGTCGCCCAGGCGGTGGTGACTCTGGCGGTAAACCTGAACCAGGCGCGATGCCCGATTCATTTTCTGGTCGAGCAACTAACCCTATGTACGATGTGTTAAAAGTACGTTTGCAATGTATTTGTGACACGCAGCGAATTCCTGAAATCTTAGATGGATTTGCGCAGTACAACTTTTTGACAATAATAGATTTAGATTTACGGCCAGTTGATAAATTCGATGCATTAGCATCAGGTTTTGATTACGGCCCAGCATTTGTTTCTCAATTGACATTGGTGTTCGAATCAATATGGTTACGTTCTTGGACAACTGAGTTCATGCCAGAAGCCGTGAAGAAAGCGTTAAGCATTTCAAATGAAAAGTAATATTGCACAAGATAGGAATATGGTTCTATGAAAGCCAAAGGTACAAGTTTTTGGGAACAATATATTGAGTACGCAGTCTTGCTTGTTGCAATTGCAATTCTCGGTTGGTTTGCATGGAGTGCATTCGCAACAAAGGTTGAAGTTACACAAGGTAAAAATGTTGTTCAAGCAAGCAATGTGGATGCACTTTTGCTTGAAACGGCCCTGCAATTAGAAGTTGGATTAAACCGCGGGGATTCCCCCATAGAATTGATTGCACCGGAAGCACAACACAATACGTTCGCATCAAATAGAGGCGAATCAATTACACCGCAAAACCGTTTGTTGTTCCCAACAATCGATATGACAGCTGAACTTGCTTCGAACCAAGATGTACAATCTGAACTGCGCAGGTACGTATCACCAACAATTCCTGGACCATCGAATGTTCGCACTCGTCAATGGTTTGGAACTATTACAGAGTCAGCAATTTCTTCAACTGATGGCCTTGATGCA
>JABJDN010000021.1 GCA_018665385.1 Phycisphaerae bacterium
AAAGCACCACTTCGCTTTTCCTCCTCATTCTATTTTTCTAGCACCACCCAGTTTACCTCTGAGGTAACCTCTGTGTATACCTCTGTGACAAGCTCTGCGGTAACCTCTGAGGCGACCTCAGAGGTTACCGCAGAGGCGACCTCAGAGGTTACTGCAGAGGTATCTATGACGACATAGTGTCACTGGTAGAAATATCGTTTGTAGAAATTACTTGACATTTGTAGGTTGGTGGGTATTATTGTAGTTGCATGAAGAGCAGGGCATCACGCCCTCACCAACCTGCCAACCCAAGGTAAGGTGGTGTATGAGAACCATGTCAGGTTTTCATCATGTGGCAGATCGATCAAATACGATTTGTAAAAGAGTGGGACTTGGCTCATTGGCCAGGAGGTTTCGGATGTTAGCACGTGTTACGCATAATGCATGGGAGCCGGCGCTGCTATGGCATAATTCCCATCTTTGGAAATTGGAATATATCGGAATTGGACAGTGGGTAATTAGTTGGCGAAAGGGTCTTGCTCCAGGGATGTCTAGGTGGCAGCAGCTGAAGGCAGGCGGGTTGAACGACTGCTTGGAATGGCTATATGGAGGGATCCGTGCTGGATACAGAATACGCATGAACCTAGCTAGAAAGTTTAAGTTCTATGTATCAGGATCGTACGAAACACGTATCAAATTCCTTCGAAGTTCATTCACAGTGCTCGGTAGAGACTCCTCGAGGCACCTTGCGTTATTCGCAGAATTAGGTGACAAAGGTGGAATTGATGTTTGGGGGAGGTGTGTATCACCTTTTAAAAAAGGGTTCAACTTTACAGTGTGCCAAGATTACGACAGCCTTGTGAAAATAGAAACAAAGTTACAAGAGGGCGGCTTTCTTGACATGTTCGAAAACAAAGAGGGGCTAGACGAGTTACTTGCAACTATTTGGATGAAGAAATGAATACACGAAAACCAAAAGGCATTGCACGGTCGGTAAACCGAAGATTTCCGCATTGGATTGCGGCAAAGGTGCAATTGCGCAATGAACGGAAAGAACATAAAGCGAGAAAAATCATGGTGACGGATACGAGAAAATCAAAAAATTAATCATTTATCTAAACTCCATATGCATAAAGTACTTAATAATAAATTTTACCTTCGGTACTGAAAAAAATTTCCATCGCCCACTTGACAGCAAGTTTAGTTTGTGTGATATTAATAAGCAGTTGGCCATCGGGGCCACAAACAATTAAATATAAATTGGTGAGTAAAGTCAGGGCGGACGATGTGTCCGTGTATTACTTGTATCAACACGGCATTGTCTTGTCGCTTGCCAGCAAATCTCGGTGTAGTTTTGTGCTGCACCTAAACCCCAAGACGTCATAGGAGGACGCATATGCAAAAGAAACGAGTTTCAATAGGGATTGCTCCCGATGATCTCAACGTAGGTGATTTTGTAGCTGTTATTGAACCAAAACAGCCAAGAAAGCCAAAAATTATCATGGGACGGGACCACGACGGGGACCCAATCGTGATGATGAATCCAAATTCAAACCAAGGGCGCAGTGCTGGGGTACCACACAAAGTGCTCGGCTTATCGTGGCCTTGGGTAGTATTTGGCGTGTTAGTACCTGGCGGTGAAGTGGATGGGCCTGTGATTCACGACCTCCGCAAGGTGAAATGTATGCGACTTGACGACAGTTATGTAGAAGCAATCAAGTCGTTTGTAAAACCAGAACCGGTTCTAGAAGAACCAGAAATGCCATTTTGAACTGAAAGGAAAATTACTATGCAAAAAAAATTACAAAGCTTAGTGGCAACACAATTTGAAGCAGCGGGCTTCAAAACAGATGCAAAAAACATACGTACAGCAAGCGGGGTGCAAGGAATTCGCAAAGTAGCGATCAGTGTCATCAAGCGATGCATGAAAGCGGATCCAACTGGGTTCGGGAACGATATACGCAATTTGAGCGTAGAAGGAGAAAGTAACAATGGTTAAAACAACAGATATCACAATGATCGTCGACCGTTCGGGTTCAATGGGGAACCTGCAAGAACAGGTCATCAAAAGTTATAACGAGTTTCTAAGCGAGCAAAAATCGGTAGATGGAAAAGCAAGGGTCACGCTTATTCAATTCGATGATCAATACGAAGTGAATTATGAAGGCATCGATATCGCAGAGGCGAAAGAATTGAATGCCCAGACCTATGAGCCTCGAGGTATGACTGCGTTAAACGATGCGATAGGCCGAACAATTGCATGTATGAAAACGCGATTGAAAGATTCCGCCGACAGCGTAATAGTTGTCATCACTACAGACGGTTTGGAAAATGCAAGTAGCGAATTTTCAGCAAAACAAATCAAGAAGATGATCAAAGAGTGCGAAGATGTGCTCGGCTGGAAGTTTATATACCTTGCTGCAGACGACGCGTCGTTTGATGAACATGCTCGAATGGGCATGAACGAAGGCCGCTCCTTTAAAACGGGTCGTGGACGCAAGGGGTACGGCAACGCTTCCTCTATACTTTCAGCAAAATTAGGTTTATACCGTGTAAGCGGTTGCGAAGAAGATCTTGATTTCACGCCTAAAGAGCGCCGAGACGCAGAAGACCTTGGTGATAGTTGATTTGAAATATTTTTTCTAGAAGTAAGCAGAGGATCTCTTTTTTCCTCTCTTCATGGCTGGCGGGTATATATTGCCCGCCAGCCTTTTTTTTGGTGTGTGTGCGGGGTGTCCTGGGTAGAGCCGAAGAGGTTCAAGCCTTTGGGAATTGCAGTTGCGCAATAGAATCAGTCGAAGTGTTTGTACATAAAACAGAGTTCCAATATACGACTGCACATTGCATAGTGTTATGTACGAAGATACGCAAAAAATGCTCTTAGAAGGGCGGCAAGAGTGCGAAATGCCACTCCGCAATAAATCAGCATCGTTAGCATTGAACTTTAATACAGAAGAGGAACTCTACTATGAAAAATAACATTCAAGCATTCTCACTACTCGCAAGTTTTATACTTGTTGCGATTGCATTTCAAGGTTGCAAAACAACGCATGTTGTTCATATCCATAATGGAAAACCGGTAGAACCTGCACACCCCCAAGAGTTGTTGCCAGTCGATATAACGATGATCATTGACCGATCTGGTTCCATGGGAAACCTGCAAGAACAAGTCATCGCTAGTTATAACGAATTCATCACTGACCAGCAATCAGTAGAAGGCGAAGCATCTATTTCTCTCATTCAGTTCGACGATGCATTTGAACCAAATTACACAGGCGTTGATATACAAAAGGCCACAGAACTAAATTCTACAAGTTATGTACCGCGAGGAAGTACTGCATTATTCGATGCTATCGGCAGGGCGATTACAGAAGCGAAAACTAGAATACAGCCCGGCAGTTCCGATGTAGTATTTGTCATCACAACAGACGGCATGGAAAATGCGAGCAAAGAGTACACGGGTACAACAGTTAAGGAGATGATTGCAGACTGCGAGAGCCAGTATGGTTGGCACTTTATGTATCTTGCTGCGAGCGACGAAGCGTTTGGCCAATACGAAACCATTGGGATTGACAGAGCAAGTTGTTTCCA
>JABJDN010000151.1 GCA_018665385.1 Phycisphaerae bacterium
TGTTGGAAATCCATGACTATGGCATCCGGGGCACCACGATTGAAAAAAGAAAAGATAATTAACCTTCCCTGTTTCAATTTTTGGAGTTACCTCTTCAACCTTCTGAACCCACTCTACGCCTTGAAGGGTCGGTGCATCTTCGCTCACAATTCCCCTTTGAGGGGCTTGTGTCGCAATCAATACGCAAAGAAATTGAAAGAGCATCGATACATTGTACCCCCTATAGGCCCGTGGAACTAAACGCAATCATTCATTACAATGCATGCATGCGTGTATTCGTCACAGGTGCAACGGGTTTATTGGGAAGAAGAGTGGTTACATCACTTCTAGATTCCCAACACGAACTAACCATAGTCACACGAAACGCAACAGATGCGCACCAACAATTCAGCGATGATTCTCTAGAAATTATTGAAGCTGATATTACACACCAAGGCGATTGGCAAACAACAGCAAGTGAGTGCGATGCAATTGTGCATCTTGCTGGGGCGGGAATTGTTGATCGGAGATGGACAGCGTCGTATAAAAAATTACTACGAAGCTCTAGAATTGAATCCACAAAACATGTTGCTGAAGTTGCAGACAATATTTTGATTTGCGCAAGTGCAACTGGGTTTTATGGTGACTGTGGAGATCAAGAGCTCACTGAGCAAGACCCAGCTGGAAATGACTTTCTTGGATTGCTCTGCAAGGGATGGGAAGAAGCAGCGCGTCGTGCAAGTGGACGGGTTGTGTCGCTGCGTTTTGGAATTATTCTTGACGGGCGGGGCGGCGCACTCGCAAAAATGTTGCCGTTGTTTCGTTTTGGATTGGGTGGTCCAGTAGGAAGTGGGAAACAATATTGGCCATGGATTGCAGAACAAGATGCATGTACTATTGTGCAAGGTGCGTTGACTCACGATTGGGAAGGTGCAATCAATGCTGTTGCGCCAGAGAAACTGACGTGCACGGAATTTGTGCGTACACTCGCGGGAGTCATGAACAAGCCCTCTTTGATGAAAGTGCCCAAAATTGCGTTACGAGTAATGATTGGAGAAGGAAGCCAAGTGCTAACTGCAAGCCAACGCGTCAATCCGCGTGTACTTCTTGATGCAGGGTTTAAATTTGAATATCCTATGCTTCAGAGATGTTTAGAAACACAATGTTGCTAATTTGCAGCGGGCGCAAAAAGTAAAAGTGTTAGCAGGCGCCTACGGAATCACCCTAGGCAGACTTGACCAACTAGCGCTATCCCCTTAAAAACGCTCCGAGCAGGACTCGAACCTGCGACCTACGGTTTAGAAGACCGTTGCTCTATCCAGCTGAGCTACCGGAGCCAAGGTTGAGCATTGTACGCTAGAGAGGGTATCATGCCCACCCTAGCTTTTAGATGACTAAGAGCCACAGGGCCGGTAGCTCAGCGGTTAGAGCTAACGACTCATAATCGTTCGGTCCCCGGTTCGAATCCGGGCCGGCCCATGTAAAAACGAACGCAAGCACGCTTGCGTTCGTTTTTTACAACATACATACTGATAGAATGCTACTCCAACTTCGTCTGTGCCACCAATTCAAATTCGCCCGAGGCAATATCTTGTACCCCTGCAACTAGTTGTAGTGTTCCCTGTTGCACGGCTGATGCAAGATAAAGCGAATTATTCAAGATAGTAGATACACCCTGCTCTGCATTGTGCGCAACACATTCGTCCATGTCTGGCACTGCTGATAACGCTATGAGAGCGAATACGCCGTCCACATGCTCGTTATGCAGCGCTGCATGAACCGCACCGCAATTGGAATGCCCCATTACGACAATAAGTGAAACGCCAAGTACGCCCACTGCATACTCCATACTTTCAATAATTTCAATTGTTGGGATATTTCCAGCAACACCGCAAACAAATAATTTTCCTAGGGGCTGATCAAACACAATTTCAGGCGCAACTCGCGAGTCAGCACAACGCAAAATACACGCAATCGGCGATTGGCCACGCACAAGTTCAGACCGAGCATCAACAGGATTCGACATTGTGCTTGTGCCTGTTTGGTACCGCTGGTTACCGCTGAGTAATTCATTCAGTGCTGGAAGTGCTTTCATTGAGGTATGTCTTTCATTTCTCTATCCGCAATTACATCCATTGATGGTTTAGGAAGCGCATTAAGTTGTGATTGCACTCGAGAAAGTGTTGACTCTTCAAGAAAGAAATACAATTCTGTTGCATGCACGTTCGAAAGTGCAACTGTTGCTTTAGAGGCTACGTCGCCGACTTGTGACTTGATTTGAAAGCGGTAGGTCAACTTTTTGTCTGTTGCTTGCAGAGGGGTTGCTTCAAGTAATACTTGAAGTTTCTCAAGTTGCTGAGGGGTCAGTGCACCCTTCCAAGAAGTTTTGCCTTGTATCGCGTGCATGCCACCACCGAATGCAATGTCACCATTTTGCTGCACGACATACAAGGCAGATTGATTATCGCCAAACATTGTCAATTGCAATAAGGGCTGTTGCGACTTGGTGCAACCAGAAAGAATGAGAACTGCAAGCAACGCAATTTTCACGGTAGCAAGCCTTCCATGTACAGTTCGTATGGGTTTCCGCCAAGGTTGTACCGAATGGGTTCTTGGTATCCCTCGACTTCTGGTTCGTCAGTTGCCCATGCATACGTACCTAACAACCGAATCAAGTTTCGAAATGCAGGCTCTGCCTTTTGGTCAGGCGCGATGTATCGAACATAATTCCAATACTTACCTTCCGCGTGAACCGCAACCATATACACCGAACCCTCTGAAGGGCGAGGAAGCAGTTGAAAATTTACTGTCGTATCAGCCATCGAAGCATTTGACATACCCATTTGGTCGAGTCGATTCCATACGGTTGAAACTTGCTCTCGTGATAAAAGACGGGTCCTCGGCGGCAGTGTATTTGGCCCCCAACCTGGCTCGTCGCCATGATGCAGTGCACCATTGGGAAACACAACAAAACGCGATGAGCGTAAATGCGCTAAAGAGTGCGGTTCGGCAGTCACAACGGTCACATCCAAGGAAAAATCATTGGGTGAAATCGAGAGTGGATCCTTCACTTGTGGGGGCGCGGTGCACGCTGGCACGAGGGCTACCCCAAAAAGCATGAGAACTATTATTGGAAATCGGCTTCGCATTCGTGCAGAATAGCTATTCTGCGGGGATGTTGGTAACTACAAATTGGATCAATGACTATTTGGTAAACGATGTGTCTACCGAGGACCAAGCTGAACTGCTTACTGCAGCCGGTTTTCCGCTGGAAGGTACCGATACATTGCCCGATGGTGACGTGCGTCAAGACTTCGAAATGACCTCAAATCGGGGCGATTGCACCTGTCACCTAGGTTTAGCGAGAGAAATCTCTGCTCGGACTGGAATCGCCCTTTCGCCCCCGAATCTAGACGTTGTCGATGAAGGAGCGCCCATCGACCAAGAAGCATCTGTTGAAAATATGGAAAAAGAATTGTGCCCGCTCTATACCGCACGGGTTATCCTTGGCACAAGCGTTTCAGATTCGCCAAATTGGCTGAAAACCAAAATTGAAAATCGAGGCGACACCGCTAGGAATGCACTCGTCGATGCAACAAACTTTATTTTGTTCGAGCAAGGACAGCCTACACATGTATTTGATTTAGACAAACTAGCAGGTCGAAAAATCATAGTACGTATGGCAAAAGATGGCGAAACATTTTTACCACTCGGTGATGGTGCTGAGGTAATCAAACTTACAAACAAAGACTTAGTTATCGCTGATGCTGAAAAACCAGTTGCGCTTGCTGGTGTAAAAGGTGGCGCAAATGCTTCAGTAACGAACGACACAAAAAACATACTGATCGAGTCAGCAACATTTAACCCTGTCATCGTTCGAGAGATGAGCAGACGACATAAAATTTCAAGCGATTCAAGTTTTCGCTTTGAGCGTGGCGTAAGCCCTCGCCAAGTTGAGCCATGTGCCAATCGGCTAGCGAACGTCTTACTTGACGTTGGCGGAGGAACGCTCTGCGCTGGAACATTACGCGATGGGAAAAATCTACCCGAGCCAATCATTGTGACAATGCGAACTGATTACTGCAACGAGCGACTTGGTATGGAGTTAACAAACGAACAAATTGTGGAACACCTTGCAAGTATAGGTTTTGAAACTTCAATCGCCGATGGTGTTGTGACAAGTGTTGTCCCGTGCTTTCGAGGCGACATCCACCGAGAGATTGACCTTGTTGAAGAAGTTGGGCGCGTGCACGGCTACGAAAATATCCCCCTCAAGGACACTGTGGAAGTTCGAGTACCTGCTTTTGGTGGTGAAGCTGCAGGCAAACAGGCTGTACTGAACGAACTAGCGGGCATGGGTTTTATTGAATGCGTCACGCATTCACTTATATCCATAGACGCAGCATCGCAATTCCTTCTTGATGGCGAGTCACCTTTGCTCATCGACGATGATCGAGCAGCCGCCGAGCCTGCATTACGACCATCACTAATTCCAAGCCTGTTAACTGTCCGTAAACACAATGATGACAACGGCGTGCAAGACGTACAACTTGCCGAACTTGGTTCCGTCTTTGTCGTACAAGATGGAAAACATATTGAAACGACCGAGCTTGCCTGTATTCTTGATGCAAAAGAAGACGAGGGCATCGGCGAACTTCGCGGTGTCATCAATCGTATATGTTCTGTACTTACTTCAAGCGATGACATCGTAATCACACCATCAACTGCTACCCCTTGGCTAGAGCCCGGCGGTGACATTGTGCTCAACGGCAAACTTATTGGAAGAATGGGTCGGCTAAGCACAGCTGTCCAAAAGAAATGGCACTTGGCAAACACAACACATGTTGCGCAACTACATGTTGCGCAACTTTTTGAACAATTCCCACCAGATGTTCAGTCCCGCCCACTTCCAAAACAGCCTGCTATCGAGCGCGACATATCACTTATCGTAGATGAGAATGTGTTGTGGTCTAACGTCTATAGCACCCTAAAACAACTTAACCTTCCTCTGCTTGAAGAAATAGAATATGTCACGACGTTCCGCGGAAAGAACATTGGAGCAGGCAAAAAATCACTCACACTTCGTATGCGTTTCCGCGATAAGACTCGTACATTAACACACGACGAAGTGAATACACCAAGTTCAGAAGCAGCGGTTGCATTGCAGGAACAGCTTGGCGCGGAGATTCGTTCATAATGCAAATCGGCGAAAGTTCAATCGATTCATTTTTGGATGCATTAGCATCCAAAGAGCCAACACCAGGCGGCGGTGCTGTCGCTGGGTTACTCGCAAGTATTGCTAGTTCACTTGGAA